>CAZCNT010000006.1:0-1641 GCA_964500695.1 uncultured Gammaproteobacteria bacterium
CGAGAACTTCGTCGACTGTTTCTTTATTTATCCCCTTCTGCCTAAGCTCTAACCTCAAAACTCTAATAGCTTTTGGTTTAAAGTTTTGCCTCTGCTCTACCCACCATTTTGCAAATTTTTCATCATCTATTAATTCTAAATGTTTTAGTTTCTCAAGCAGTTTTCCGTGCATGCTTTCATGAACTTTTTTCCGTCTGAAGTAATCTCTAACTTCCTTCTCGCTTCTTGGCCTAACCATTGCGAAACGAAGTAGTTTATCCAGGGTTTTCTGAAACTCGGCTTTTTTAACTATTTCTTCAACTTGTTTTTCCGTCAATTCCTGATCAACTTTTAAATGGAGTGAAACAAAGTTGTCTAAATCAATGCCAAAACCAAATTTATCATCAAGGTAGACATTAACTCTGTCTTTATCTCTCTGCTGTTTGATTGAAGTTATCAGTGGCATAAATTCAAAAATCTAAACGCTAAATCCTAACTAAATTATAAATTTAAAATTTCAAAATTAGAATTTGATTAGAGTTTAGAAATTAGAATTTAGAGTTTGGAAAGAAATTATTCCTCCTCTTTATTTTCTTCCCCTATCTCTTTGGGTAATTTCTTTCCCGAGGCTGCCATCTCACGGATTTTTTTGTCGATTTCGTCTGCAATCTTTATATGATCTTTCAGATAAAGCTTGGCAGCTTCCTTACCTTGGGCAATTGGTTTTCCGTTGTAATTAAAAAAAGATCCGCTTTTACCTATTAAACCAAGCTCAAGTCCTACATCCAAAATTCCGCCAAACTTACTAATTCCCTCGGTTTCCATAATATCAAATTCTGCAATCCTCAAAGGAGGGGCAACTTTATTTTTAACAATTCTGGCGCGGTGACGTGATCCGATTACTGTTTCTCCATCTTTTAAAACTTCAATTCTTCTTAAATCAATTCTTACGGACGAATAAAACTTAAGAGCCAAACCTCCCGGAGTTGTCTCGGGATTGCCAAACATTACTCCGATTTTTTGACGAAGCTGGTTGGTAAATATCAAAACGGTTTTAGATTTACTAATTGCACCGGTAAGTTTCCTGAGGGCCTGGGACATTAAACGGGCCTGCATTCCCATGACAGCGTCTCCCATCTCTCCTTCAAGTTCCGCCCGCGGTACAAGGGCTGCTACAGAGTCCACAACTACAACATCAATCGCTCCCGAGCGGATAAGAGTTTCTGTAATTTCCAAAGCCTGTTCGCCGGTATCGGGTTGAGACATAAGAAGATTATCCAAGTCCACTCCAAGTATTTCGGCGCGGGCCGGGTCAACTGCATGCTCCGCATCAACAAATGCACACTGTCCACCTTTTTTCTGGGCTTCCGCAATTACGGAAAGAGCTAGGGTAGTTTTGCCTGATGCTTCCGGACCGTAGATTTCAACGATACGGCCACGCGGCAACCCTCCAACTCCGAGAGCTAAATCAACTGCAATGGAACCTGTTGGAATTACGTCAATTTTATATTTTTCTCCGCTATTGCCGCCAAGACGCATTATAGAACCCTTACCATACTGTTTCTCGATTTGATCCATGGCAAGACGAATTGCTGCGAGTTTTGCGGAGCTACCCTCTTGTTTTACCGGAGCTTCTGTTTCGGGTTTTTTTGTTTTTGCCAT
>CAZCNT010000006.1:1741-5941 GCA_964500695.1 uncultured Gammaproteobacteria bacterium
ACGAAGTCAATGGCTATTTTTACTTGTCGGGGATGGGTGAATTGAACACCCGTCTTGTCGACCCCATCGACACATTCTTCCGTTAAACTAATCCCCGTGAGCGTATTTTACCATTCATTCGATGAATGGCCAAGCTTTGCTTATCACAACATAGAGGAATATAGAGGATTTTAAAGGAAATTAACGCTTCGGGCTTTGTCTCTTGCGTCTACTCTTTCCACCCATTCCAACCATTCTTCTTTGTCTGACTCTTGAATCTCTTGTTAAGAGGTCGAGTTTCTTTAAGAGAATCTTATTTTTTTCCGGAGCAACTTCGACCAATGTTCTTGAAAGAGCAAGAACCAAAGCATCTAGTTGGCCTTCTTTGCCTCCACCATTAACTTTGGCCGTAAAATAAAATTTATCCGAGGTCTCGGTAATTCCGAAGGGTTTTGTAAAAGCCTTAAGGGCAACGGCTCCTCCAAAATATTTTTCCGCCGGCATTCCATTGACGGTATTGACTCCCTTCCCACGGTAAAGACGCACCCTGGCAATGGATGATTTGCGTCTGCCTAATCCGTTTAAAAAATCAATCTTTTTCATATTAGTACATAGTACTAAGTACAAAGTACTTAGACAAACTTATCTGCAAAAGGGTTCTTGTCTCCAATCACCACTTTTAGTCTTAACATTCTTGGATCTTTGAGCCTATTGTCGGGAATCATTCCGGCAACGGCGTGTTCAATAATTCTTTCTGGATGTTCCTTAAGAACTTTTTCATAACTACTCTCCTTAAACCCCCCCGGATAACCTGAATGACCTCTATAAACTTTCTGCTTGGCCTTGTTCCCCGTTAAAACGATTTTCTCGGCATTTATGACAACAACATTGTCTCCCGAATCCATATGTCTACTGAAAGCGGGCTTTCCTTTCCCCATCAAAAGATTGGCAATTTTGGTTGAAACTCGCCCCAGGATCTCTCCTTTAACATCAACCTCGTGCCACTCTCTTTTAATTTCTTTTTCTTTCGGTTGATATGTTTTTGTCATTAGGATTTAGGATTAAAGGATTTTAGCGATGAGTTCTTTTTCTCTGCTATTTTTTTGACTGTTTTCTTTTTTGACTCATCCTTCTTTTCCTCTTTCTTTTTATCCTCAGTGATTATCTTCTCCGTCCATTCGATCCTCATCATCTTGGCATTGTCACCCTTCCTGCGCGGAAGAGAAATCAGTCTGGTGTAACCTGAGGTTCTTGACGAGAATGCCGGGGCAACTTTTTGAAATAAAAGACTAACCACATCTCGGGAATTATCAAGATCACTCATCGCCCGCCTCCGGGAATTTATATCTCCTTTTTTTGCCAAAGTAACAAACTTTTCCAAATTTCCCTGGACTGCTTTCGCTTTGGCACGGGTTGTAACAATCTTTCCATTTAAAACCATCGCCCGGGCCAGTGAAACAAATAAAGCCTCACGAGACGGACGAGACCGGGAAAGCTTTCTTCCGAATACCTTCTTGTTCATTGGTTTACTTTATGGCAAGAAATTCAACTCCCTTGGTTCCAAGGGCGGCGGCAACAATTTTGAGGGACTTTTCTCCCAAGTTACGTACCTTTA
Organism: uncultured Gammaproteobacteria bacterium; assembly: GCA_964500695.1. GTDB lineage: Bacteria > Patescibacteriota > Microgenomatia > UBA8517 > UBA8517 > CAZCNT01. Next base: position 3,336 of record CAZCNT010000006.1, read on the forward strand.
CAAGATCCGTTTTCTTCGCATGAGCCAAATCCTCTACTACCTCAAAGCCGGCTTTAATCAGAGCATTTGCCACTCTCGTCGGAAGTCCAATTTCCTCAACTGAAAGCTTGCCGATAAGACCAAGGTCGTCGTGGGGCACTTCTTCCATCTTTGCAATCTTTTTGGGATTTACTATCTGACCAAAATAGGCAAGTAGGGTTTTTGCAGATTGAACCAAGGCTTCCGAGGCTTTCATTGTTCCATCAGTCCAAATTTCCAAAATTAATTTGTCGTAATTGGTAAGCCGTCCGACACGAGTTTCTTCAATCTTGTAACTTACCCTTTGAACCGGAGAGAAAGAAGCGTCTATCGGAATGAGTCCTATAGAATCCACCGAACGCTCTTCCGCCGGTGAATAACCAACTCCACTCTCGATTGTCAATTCTGCCTGAATTTTACTTCCCTTATTTAAAGTTCCTAAAATCAGTTCCGGATTGGCAATTTCAATTCCTCCTCCGATTTTAATGTCGCCTGCCTTAAATTCACCCGGTTTTGAAACTTCAAGAGTGGCCTTGACAGATTTCTCTAATTTGCCAGAAAACCTTACTTTTTTGAGGGCAAGGACAAATTCAACTATGTCTTCTTTCATTCCGGAAAGTGTTGAGAACTGGTGTTTTACCCCGGAAATTCTGACCGATGCAACAGCCATTCCGGGAAGCGAGGTTAGAAGAACACGTCTAAGAGAATTTCCAATTGTTATGCCATACCCCTGTTCCAAAGGAGATATGACAAATTTTCCATAATTTGTCTCCTTTTTTTCCTCTTTGATTTCAAACATCGGTTCGTTCATTTTTTTTGCTTAGACTTTGGATATTCTACCTCAATCTCTAGGCACTTTCAACCCGATCTTTCGGATGATTCACTTGGGCAAGAACAAGTTCTTGCCCAACAAGGTAGCTGTAGTCGCACAAGTGCCCCTCTCTCGGTTGCTACCTCGAGTAAAATTCAACTATATCCTGCTCGCTCACAGCTTCGGTAATATCTTCTCTTTTGGGTTCACCGGAGATTTTACCCACAGCTGCCTTTCTAGTCAACCATGAGGCTATTTTAAAATCTTTAGCATCAAGCGACTTTTTAACCTCCGGAATTGCCATACCCTTAGCGTCAACCGAAATCACATCCCCCATACGGACTTTACAGGACGGAATATTAACTTTTTTGCCATTAATAAGAATGTGCCGATGAGAAACCAATTGGCGGGCAGCCGGCCGGCTTGGAGCAAACCCGAGCCTGTAAACGGTATTATCTAGACGCTTTTCAAGACTAACAAGTATAGCTTCTCCCGTATTACCCTTGGTTTTAAATGCCTCGGCAACATAATTCCTAAACTGAGTCTCGGAAATTCCGTAAAGTCTCTTAACTTTTTGCTTTTCCCTAAGTTGTTTGCCATATTGGGACGAACCCCTGGTTCCTTTTGGTCCGTGAACTCCGGGTGGAACACTAAGACGAGTAAGTTTTGATCCTGCACCAAAAAGGTCAAAATTTTCCCGTCTACTTAGTCTGTCTTTTGGTCCTGTATATCTCATAAATTAAACAACTATACCCTCCTCTTCTTCTTTGGCCTGGGTCCGTTGTGCGGAACCGGCGTAATATCCGCAATAAGAGCTATCTTAACCCCCGCAGCTTTCACGGCCCGGAGTGTTGCATCCCTCCCGGCGCCCGGCCCTTTAACATATATTTCAACTTCTTCCACACCAAACTCACTTTTAGCTCGACCTAAAACTTTTTCAACGGCGGTTGTCGCTGCATAGGGTGTGGCGCGTCTTGTACCCTTAAAGCCTGAGGCCCCGGATGAACTCCACACAAGAGTTTCTCCGTTTGTATTTGTAACAGTTACCAGGGTGTTATTGAAAGACGCAGAAATATAAACTTTGCCCAATTTCGTCTCTTTTCTGGTATTTTTTTGTTTAGTTGCCATATTGCTACTTTCCTCCAGAGGCGGATCCGCCTTGGGCGGACTTTGTTTCACCAGTCTTACCAACACTCATTTTACTTAACATTTCTTTTTTAAATGCTCCTACAGTTTTTCTTTTACCTCTTTTTGTGCGAGCATTAGTCCGTGTCCGCTGTCCCCTTGCCGGAAGATTTTTCGCATGGCGCATTCCACGGTACGATCCAATTACCTGTAATCTCTGGATATTTCCTCTGGTAGCCCTTGCCAAATCTCCCTCGATTTGATATTTCTCAAGTTCCGAACCGATTTTTGAAATCTCATCAGCCGAAAGATCCGAAACCCTTTTGGTGTTTGGAACTCCGGCGTCTTTCATAATCTTCTTAGACAACGACCAACCCAAACCCTTGATTTTTGTCAGAGCAAAATCTATCTTCCAACCGTCTTGTAAATCAATTCCTGCTATTCTTGCCATATATTTTAGTTACTTAGAGCTTAGAGCTTAGAGCTTAGAGGTTAGAGCTTAGTAATGCCAGGCTCTAGGCTCTAATAGCTATCTACCTACCCCTGTCTCTGTTTGTGACGGGGGTTTTTACAAATAACATACAAAACCCCCTGACGTTTAACAATCTTACAATCTTTACATCGCGGTTTTATTGAACTTTGAACTTTCATC
>CAZCNT010000006.1:6041-34625 GCA_964500695.1 uncultured Gammaproteobacteria bacterium
TTTAACAATCTTACAATCTTTACATCGCGGTTTTATTGAACTTTGAACTTTCATCCTTCGACTTCGCTCAGGACTATAGTCCTGAATTATTTCCTCTCTATTTCTTAATACTTAAATACTATTCTGCCCCGATTTTCATCGTAGGGTGTCATTTCGACTTTTACCCTGTCTCCGGGAAAAATCCGCACATACGCCCTTCTCATTTTTCCCTTGAGCGTGGCCAATATTAACTTCCCATCCGTAAGCTCCACCCGAAACATGGTGTTTGGTAAAGACTGAGACACAGTTCCATCAACTTCAATTGTACTTTGGTTTTTCACAAAATTTCTCTCTACTTCCTAATACCTTTAGCAAGTTTTGCTTACTTCTTGAAGCAAGCTTCGCTTATCGAGTGAGTACCTTCGGACCTTTTTGGGTCACCACCACTGTCTCTTCGAAAAGTGCTGATATTTTACCATCCCTCATGGCTATTGTCCACCCGTCCGGTAAAATCTCTACTTTGTCGCTCCCTTGAGCATACATTACTTCTACAGCCAGTGTCATACCAACGACAAGCTTGGAACTGTCAGCAATTCTGCCGGGGACGAAACAGGGAATTTGAGGCTCCTCATGAAGTTCACGTCCTACCCCATGTCCGACCAGAGCCTTGATGGGAGTATAGCCTTGAGCTTCCATGGTCAATTCTATAGCCCGACTGATATCAAAAACGTAGTTATCTGCCTTTACTACCCTTATGGCCGCCTCAAGGGCATTTTGACCAACATTAAGAAATTTTTGTATTTCTGGGGTAACATCGAGCCCTACCGAAAAAGACGTGTCTGTATGAAATCCTTTGTAATAAAGTCCGACATCCACACTTACCACGTCACCTTTTTTGAAAATTATTTCTTTGCCTGGCACCCCGTGAACCAGCCCTGCATTAACGTTAATGCATGTAACCCATGAGTAACCCGGGACCTTGTCAAAAGAACCTTCGGCGCCTTCAGCTTTAATTAATTTTTTAGCCAATTCTTCAATATCGGATGCTTTGACACCGATCTTAGTAGCCTCCTTGAGGGCATTTTTTACTCGAACAAGTTTTTTACCCCCCGCAGTCATGATCTCAATCTCGCTCTCAGTTTTGATTTTGATCATGATTTTTTGCAACAATCCCGTCGATCTCTTGAGCGATTATTCCAACCGGCCTTTCACCATTAACTTCTATTACCTTTGTATCTTTTTTAAGTTCGGTAATAAGAGGTTTCGTTCTTTGTCTATAAAGAGCCAGACGTTTCTTGATAGCTTCCGGTTTGTCGTCATCTCTTTGGACTAAGGTATTTGGGTCAACACCTGCAGGGGGAGGTTCCGTGACCAAATTATAAATTTCCCCAGTTTTTGGATCCATTCGCCTCGCGGTTAGTCTTCGAAGAGTTTCTTCTTCATCTATTATTAAAACTATTATCAAATCGAGATGAACTTTTTTATCAGAAAGCCAATTTTTAAAGAAGTTGTATTGATCCACGGTCCTAGGAAACCCATCAAAAATTATATCGTCATAAAGATTTTTTTCGTCCAAAAAAGCAGCCAAGTACGAAGTCATTTCTTTATCCGGCACCATCTTCCCTTTAGCTAAGGATTTCTTGAGATCGTCATTTGTTTCGGCAACTTTTCTCAGAAACTCACCCGACTCAAAGTAATAATAACCATACTTTTCAATTAATAGTCTCGCCTGCGTTCCTTTGCCAGATCCTTGAGGACCAATCAGAAGTATATTCATATTTTATTTTCTATTTTCAGATTTTCCATCTTATTTTTTGATTCTAAAATTGAGAAATAATTAAATGAAATGGAAAATGGTAAATGACAAATGGACAATCAGACCTATCTGATAAGCCTGTCGTATCTTCCCATTACAAGTTCGCCTTCCATTTCGCGAATAAGCTCGAGAGCCACAGAAACCACGATCAAAACACCGGTTCCGCCTATCGCGAGATTGTTTGCACCTATGAAATTCTGAAAAAATGACGGCATAACCGCCACAAGTCCCAAAAATGCTCCGCCGACGACCGTTAAACGGGCAAGAACAAAGGATAGGTATTTTTCTGTTTCCTTGCCGGGTCTAATTCCGGGAATGAATCCGCCGCCTTTTTGCAGATTTTCGGAAATTTTCTCCGGATTAAACACAACCGCGGTATAAAAATAAGTAAAGCCGAAAACCAGGAAGAAATAGGTAATGTTATAAACAACTCCTTGAGGGTTAAATGCTGTACTTAGGCTTCGCGCCACATTGGCAATGGCCACATTTGGAACATTGGCCAAAAACTGGCCAAGGAGAGACGGTAAAAGGACCAAAGATACGGCAAAAATAATTGGAATTACTCCGGCTTGGTTTAAGCGAAGCGGGAGGTAGCTGGTTGCAGCAAGGCCGCTCTCGGTCCGCCTTTTTGCATAATGGATCGGAACCTGACGGGCAGCCTCGTTTATGAAAATAATGAGCCCAACGATAACTCCCGCAATTACCAGAAAAAGAATGACTTTAAGAAAATCCTGCGATTGAAAAACGCTGACCGATTGTCCAAAGGTTATGGGCAGACGGGCAACAATTCCGGTGAAAATCAAAAGCGAGATTCCGTTTTTAAAACCGTACTCGGAAATAAGCTCACCAAGCCAAACCGCAAAGACAGTTCCGGCAGTCATGGTAATAACTAAAGTCAAAAGACTAACCGGATCCAGGTTTGGAATTACTTTTTGGCCCCGCAAGAGCGCATACATTCCAAACCCTTGCAAAGCAGCCAAAGGAATGGTTAAAAGACGTGTGTATTGGTTTATCTTTTCCTGCCCGTACTCGCCCTCTTTTTGAAGCGCCTCAAGGCTTGGAATTACGTAGCCCAGAAGCTGAAAAATAATCGAGGCGTTAATGTAGGGGTTTAAGCCCAAGGCAAGAATGGAAAAGTTGGCCAAAGTTCCTCCGGAGAATACGTCTAAAAGCGAAAGGAGCGGGCTGCCGTTAAAAAGAGCGGTGAGAGTAGTCCTGTCAATTCCGGCAGCGGGAATGTGCCCGGCAAGTCTGAACACAATCAGAATTATGCCGGTGATAATCAGCTTTTTCCGAATCGATGGTGTTTTTACCGCTTTTGAAAAAAACTGGAAGATTTGGTTGAACATGCAAGCCTGATTATATCCGAAATTCGATCCTAAAGACAGAGTTGTTAAACCAACCGAGACAAAGGAGCAACGATTTCATCAATGTTGTTATACTCAATAACTAGAGTGGAAACTCCTCTGGTCGTATCTTTAATTTGGGTTCCCTTTTTCATAATCACCACAACTTTTTTCCCCAGCGCATATGCCATTCCAGCCTCGAGTGCCCGCCCGGTGGGTTTGTCGGTCATATCAATCAGGAGACAATCTGATTTTTCTATTTCTTCTTTTGCCCGACTCATCATTTCCTGAGAATCGGCAAACTCTTTTTCGTCCCGGCTAAAGCAATAATCTATGAATCCCGCTTTTTTCACCAGAGAACAAAGATAATTTATTTGATCCTTGGTTTCCTCATTTAGGAAAGGAGCTGTAACAAACATTCGTAGCATAAGATGCTTATATCAAAAACCCATCCCAGCTGACTGGTGTAAAATACAGGAATGAGAAACAGAATTAAATACTCTCAGAATTTTTTGACGGACAGCCGGCTAGTGGAAAGATTGGTAAACGACTCGAGCATCTCCGCTGACGATACCGTCATTGAAATTGGCGCCGGTGACGGCATTGTTACAAAAGAGCTTCTCAAAAAATCCAAAAAAGTTATTGCATTTGAACTCGATCCCAATTTATTCAAAAAACTATCTGAAAAGTTTCAAAACGAAAAATTTCTGGAATTGAAACAGGAAGATTTCTTGACTAACAGTTTACCGACCCATCCATATAAGGTTTTTTCCAACATTCCTTTTAATATTACCGCGGCAATTATCAAAAAATTGACTTTGGGCAATAACCCGCCGGGGAACGCTTATCTGCTTGTTCAAAAAGAAGCCGCAATGAAATTTGCAGGAAAACCAATGGACATTAAAAATTCCCAGCTGTCGGTAATCTTGCACCCTTGGTTTGAATTTAAAGTTGTGTATGAATTTAAACCAACCGACTTTTTCCCAAAACCCAGTGTAAACATTATGCTTTTGGAAATTAGAAAAAGGGAAGAGCCATTGGTAAAAGACAAAACCAAATATCAAGATTTTGTTACGTACGCTTTCAATCAACCAAAACGCAGCATACTCTCCAAAAATTCGCGCCCCAGTGAACTTAATTTTGAAGATTGGGTAAATCTTTTTAAATCATTTCTTGTTCAACCCAATGAGAAACAAAATATCGTTGCCGGCGCTTTCGCAAAACAGTTAAAGGACCAAGAGAATATCGATAAAATCCATAGAACTAGAGTTGATAAGAATTGGAGAAAATATTAAATCTTCCTAATTTTGAAAATCACGGCTTTTTTGCCGGAGACAAGAACGTTAAACTCTTTTTCCAGTAAAAACTTGTCTTGATATTCTTCAAGAATTTCATCAACCAATTCTTTTTGCGAAGTAAGGAGTACTAACACCCCATTTTTCCTTAAGAGCCGGTAAAATTCGCCAAATGATCGTTTATAAAGATCTTCTATGTCAGAATATTGACCGAACTGTCCCCACGGTGGATCCGTTACTATTTTATAGATGGAGCCATCCGTTAAAGCTCCAAGTTTTGTTGCGTTCCATTTGCCAACAACTATTTTCAGACCAAGCGTTTTAATTTTTTTAACCAAACTTGTATAAATCGCCTTATCGTTCTCTCCTGCAAATATATTTTTGAATCTATAAATCCTTGCCCTTTCTATCGGTATTGCTCCAGAGCCTGCAAACGGATCCAAAAAGACATCGCTTTCATCTGGTTCTGACAACTCGCAGAGAATATTTACCACTTCTGTTCTCAACTCACCCTGTTCCAAAATATCTTTCGTGTTCTGCTTCTTGGTTACTCTGGTTCCAAAAAAGATGTTTCCCTCGCTTCTCTCTAAAATCCAAAATTCAACATCGGGATCTCTTTTATCGACCTTGAGATTTGTTCCTCGATTAATAAATCCCTCAAGTCTACCTGTCAAGCCGTTATCAAGGTTTACAAGTTTATTTTCTTTGCTATAAACAACCCTGAAAGTTTTGGTTTTAGGGAGAATAAAATCTTTGAGTCTCTTTTGCACAAATCGATCCGAAGCTATAAAGTCGATAAAGTCAGAAACATCAATATCTTTATCGGTTTTCAAGAGTGCGAAGGTGTTATTACAAAATCTTAGGTCCTTAATAAGTTGAAATGGGGCAGGTGTTTCAAACAAAATTAAACCATCAAGTTTTAATTTAATACCAACCTTTCCCAATTTCTTTCGAAGTAAATCACTCACAATTTCCCCAGTACCGGGAATAAAAGTAGAAAAATATGTTTCCATATCTGGAGTATATCAAAAACTATTCCCATATAAATATCTGTTAAGCACAATTATCATGCATTAATGCATGATAATTTAATTAGAATGGTTTAGGAATTCGACCAAAAGCGGCTTTTATGGAATAATTAAGGACTTTATAGAAGATTTGTTTTGCGATATTTTCTCTAGATCTTTTTTCTAATTTATTGAAAACCAAATCAAATCCTTCTCGTCTTAAATCAATCCACATCTTAAGTCTTGTAATTGTTGATGGTGTTAATTTTAGTGTATCTCCAATTTTCTTTTCCTCGACGTTATTTCTTAGCAGGAATGCCGTCAAAACTCTTTTTGCTACCATAATCCGTTCTGTGTCTGTAAGAGCGGAGGAGAGGAAGCTGTCTACGTCTTTTTTGGTTTTAAGTTCCTTAATTGTATAGGAGAGTGAATCCAGCAAATCTTTTTTAACTTCCGGTTTTAAAATTCTCTTAGAAATCTGCGGCATATACAATTATCATACATCAATGCATCGTAATTGTATAACTAGGATTTAGAGAGTCGTATTTAGTAATTGAATTTATAATCCTAGAGAGGCACAAAATTTATCGTGTGGAAGGTTCTGAAAAAGTGTATGGTTATTCCAGTACTGCGAATGCTCTGATTGGTGAGCCGTCGCCATCTTTTATTTTTAGAGGTACTCCATAAAACACAAACGGTTTATTTTTTGGCAATTTATCCATGTTCACCAGACCAGCCATTGTAAGAATTCCATTTTGAAGAAGTTTTCTCTCCATCTCAAGTTCAAAATCACACTTGTCCCCAACCACAACAAATAATGGTTTTGCATCTACTATTTTATGAAAAAGGTCCAGGCCTAAATTTTTGTCGGCAAAAGCGAGACCTACACCTTTAGGAAACTTGTCAGTAGTTTTAACCAATACTGTTTTACCGATAAATTTTTCGATTGGTATTTTATCAATTGCTGTACCCCTCTCATCCATATGGGCAAGGGCGTCTGCGTGAGTATCAATATGCGTTGAGAATTGAAGATATCTAAGTCGCCAACCTTCTTTATTTAAATTGTGGACTTGTTTAATGTGTACTTCCGGGTCGCCTAGATACACTTCCATTCCATCAAAGAGCGGTTGAGATAAATCAATTATTTTCATAATTGAAGTATAGCAAAATTAAGGGATTTTAGAGGAGATTAGAGGAAATTAACTTTAAGGTTATCGACAGTTGGTGGATTTTACAAAGCCTGCGGCTTTAGCTTCTTTTTCGGTACAAAAGTAATCCTCACCACGAAATTTCTCAACTACTGCCTGTGTATAATTCCAGCATCCAGGTATTAAGTAAGTTTTTCCAGCAGTGTTATAAGGAATGTGCCCTTTAATGTTACATCCATTTTTGGGTGGATTAGCGGGGGAGCATTTTTCCGAAAATATTCCTAACTTTTTACTCTGGGCAAAGTTATTGGCCTCCTTAACGATATCTGATTGCGATGTGCCATCACCGTGATGCATTACGAATCCATTTACAGCCATATATTCATTAATTGATTCTCCATCTATATAAACATAAGCCTGGACTCTCTTATAAAAGTCGGTTCTGGGTTCTTTCAAAATGACTTTTTTGCCAAGAATCTTTTTAGATAAAGCGTCTTTTGCTTCTTTTCCGAAACAATATTGAAGTTCGGGAGCGTCGACTCCATGTAGACGAATGTTTTGTCTATTGGTAATAACAAAAGTGTCCCCGTCAATTACTTCTGTAACTAACTCACCGGGACTTATAACTCTTTTTGCAACTGTGAGACTACCAGCAACTATTGCAATCGCACCTGCGGTAAGAGCAACTTTTTTCCAAGGCATTAATTAATACTAGCACTGTTAGGAAATTAAAGAATTTTAGGTTTTTGAAGCTTTGGGTGCAAACACTTTAATCTTAGACTTAGTCACATACCTGGCAGTTTTACCTTTCCTGGAACGGAACCTACCTTTTCCTCTCATTAAAGGCAATCTTTTCAAAAGGGATTTTTTCATCTTCATTCCTTCAAAAAGAACGTGGATGTTTGTCCTGCTCTTTTGCCCTTTTTGCCCACGACTGGAAGTATGGCTTCCTTTGCCACTTCCCATCCCACGCCCTAATCTTTTCTTTCTTTTTTCGTTAACTTTTGGAAGTCTTACGTTCATATTATTTTTTCTTCATTTCTACTATCCCTGAAATTTGCTCAAGTGCTTTAAGTGTTGCATAAACGTTTGATATTTTATTCTTGGTTCCCAAAATCTTACCAACAGCATCACGGATTCCGGCGGCCTCCAAAACCACTCTCATCGGCCCTCCGGCGATAATTCCGCTTCCCGGTGGAGCGGGTTTAAGAAGTATCTTGGCTGCCGAAAATTTTTCATGGACAGAGTAGGGGATGGTCGTACCGACAATGGGGACAACTATCAATTTTCTTTTTGCAGCTTCGATTGATTTTCTAATAGCGCTCCTTACATCCGCCGCTTTAGCCAAGCCTACCCCAACTTTACCTTTTCTGTCTCCCACAACAACCAGGGCGGAAAATCTCATTTGATTCCCTCCTTTAGTTTTTTTAGAAACCCGGTTAATTTGAACCACCGTTTCCTCAAACTCTTTGGGTCCTTGGTCGTACTGTTGTCTTCGATTAAAGTTATTTGCCATATATTTATAAATACGAAATTTGAAATTCGAATTTCAAAATCTGAAACTAGAACACGAGACCCCCCTTCCTGGCACCCTCAGCAAGAGATTTTACCCTGCCATGAAATCTAAATCCATTTCTGTCAAAAACTACCTTCTTAATTTTTTTTGCCATAGCCTTTTTAGCCAACTCCTCACCAATTTTTTCGCCGGTAGTTTTTACGCCTTTGGCGGCAACGAGTGTAATCCCCTTTTCATCATTAATAACTTGCGCATAAAGACTTTTATTGGATCTGAAAACGCTTAATCTTGGACGTTTGGCTGTACCAAAAATCTTGGATCTGACTCTTAACTTTCTTTGAATGTATCTTTTAACTTTTGTTTGCATATATTTAGCCCTTCGACTACGCTCAGGGTTTTAAGCGGCCGGTCCGGCAGTCTTGGCTGCGGCTTTACCCGGCTTTCTTCTTATTACTTCATCAGTATACTTAATTCCTTTTCCCTTGTACGGTTCGGGGGGTCTCACTCCGCGAATGTTAGCAGAGATTTGCCCCACAAGTTCTTTATCTATCCCTTCTACGGTAACTATCATTTTTTCAACTTTAAAAGTAATTCCATCCGGCGCTTCGATCTTTACAGGATGGGAATAACCAACAGTCAAACTTAAGATTTTACCCGCAAGTTCCGGTCTAAAACCGGTCCCGACCAGTTCCAAACTTTTGCTCCAACCTTTAGTTACACCAATTACGTCGTTATTAAGAAGAGCCCTGGTTGTCCCGTGAAGAGACATTGCCGGCTTACTGTTTCCCCGGACACTAACCAAAATCTGCTTATCTTTAATCTCAACCGTAACCCCTCGGGCAATGGGACGGTTAATTACCCCTTTTGGACCCTGCACTTTAACCAAAGTTGGGCTAATTTCAATGATTACTCCCTCAGATATTTGAACTGGTTGTTTTCCGATTTTTGACATATTAGAAAATCTCCGCTATCACTTCTCCCCCCACCCGTTCTTTTATAGCTTGGCGGGACGCAATAATTCCAATAGGCGTTGAGATTAGATATGTTGAAGGTCCCTTTTTCTTTTCAATCTCGGTAACCCCCATATAAATTCTAAGTCCGGGCTTACTAACCAACTTCAAATCAGTCAAAAGCGGTCTTTTGTTCTTAAAAGTCAAAGCAAGTTTAATTAAGCTCTTTTCTTTCGTTACGCTATCCAAATATCCGAGCTTTTTAAGGCCTAAAGCTATTGCCTCAATTTGTTTATTTGAGGTGACCGTAAGCTCCTTGTTCTTTGCCATCGAGGCATTTTTAACTTTGATCAAAAAATCGCCGATTGAATAATTCACCATGACGCCTTTCTAACCCCGGGGATTTCACCTCTTAGGGCGTGCTCGCGAAAACACAAGCGGCATAAACCATATTTTCTTAAGTATCCACGGCTTCTTCCACAAATTCTGCATCGGTTATGGTAGCGAACCTTGAATTTAAGCTTCTTTGACTCTCTGATTTCTTTTGCAACAGTTGACATAATTTATGTTTTTTGAAACGGCATTCCCATGAGTTCCAAGAGTCTTTTTGACTTTTCAGGATTTCCATTTACTACTACTATCGATACTTCCATTCCATGGGCAGCAGCGCTTTTGGCCGAATCCACCTCGGGGAATACTGTATGTTCGATAAATCCCAAGGTATAGTTTCCGGACTTATCAAAAGATTTTATCGGAACTCCTCTAAAATCCCTAAGTCTTGGCAAAGCTATTGAAAATAACCTATCCAAAAACGAATACATCCGGACTCCCCGCAGTGTAACACTCAGTCCCACCGGCATTCCGGCCCTTAAACTAAAACTCGCAACTGAAACTTTGGCATTTCGTGTTGATGGGGCCTGCCCAGAAATGGCCGCAAGATCGCGCTTTAATGCGTCCATCTGCCCTTGATTTTTCGCTGCTTCTCCAACTCCCATATTGATTACCACCTTGGTGACAATCGGAGTGGATAGGGAATTTTTTATATTATATTCCTTAACCATTGCAGGCCTTATTTCTTTTTCAAATTTTTCTTGTAATCTGGACTTGTTCATAGATAATTAGCTATTTTGTTACTTAGTATCAATTTCTTTATTGCATTTTCTGCAAATTCGGACTTTCTCGGTACCCACAAACTTAAACCCTACTCTTGTAATTTTCTTACACTTTGGGCAAATAAGAGCAATCTTACCAAAACCCAAGGGACGGGGGATATCATAGATTCCACCTTTGACATCTCCCACACCTTTGACATGTTTTTTGTATAGGTTAACGCCAGGAACCATGACTTTTTCGGGCTTAACCAAAACTTTCTCAATCTTTCCCTCACGCCCTGCGTCTTTTCCTGCCGTAATTTTAACCGTATCTCCAATTTTTAATTTCAACATCCTTCGACTTCGCTCAGGACTATAGTCCTTTGCCTCCTTTCAGTTCATTTGTAATTTGAAATTTGTAATTTGCCATTTTCTTATACTACTTCCCTCGCCAAAGAGGCAATCTTATTGTAACCGACTTCTTTTATTTCTCTCGCCACCGGTCCTAATATTCTGGTTCCACGAGGTAATCCTTGTTTATCTATAACCACACCCGCGTTATCGTCGAATCTAACATAGCTTCCGTCTTTTCTTCCAACTTCTTTTCTGGTTCGTACAATCAAAACGTTAACTTTTTCGTGATCGGCAACGACTCCTGTCGGATTTGCCCCCTGAACTACGCAAAGAACCACATCCCCAAGTGTCGCAACCTTACCAACTCTACCGGGAACACCAATAATCATTAGGCGCTTTGCGCCGCTATTATCTGCCGGAATCAAAATAGACCTTAATTGAACCATATTATTTATTTTTCCTCTCCCGGTGAGACGCTTTAGCTGTCTCACTTGGAACTTTCTTATCACTAACGACTTCCAATATTTTCCATTTCTTCGTTTTTGAATAAGGCTTACTGGCCGTGAATCTGACCAAATCCCCGATCTTTACCCCAAGCTCATCGTGAACCTGAAACTTAGTATCGCGTCTGAATCGTTTTTTATACATTGGGTGTATAACGACCCTTTCAACCGCGACTGTCGCAGTTTTTGCCATTTTTGTAGCCGTTACCCGTCCTGTAAATATTTTCATCTTTCGACTTCGCTCAAGACTATAGCCCCTTGCTTTCTCCTTTCTTATTCAACTGCTCGATAATCTCTTTTTCCTTGATCAAGGTTAGTATTTTAGCAATTTCTCGCCGGATATTCAGCGCGAGTTTGGTATTTTTCTCACGACTGGCTAATGTTGCCATTTTAGCCTTAACAGCGTCTAACTTTCTTTCGATAGAGAGTTTTTTAAGACTCGCAACATCCTTGTTTCTTAACTGTCCAAAATCTTTTGTTTTCATAATAGTAAATTTTAAGTTCTGCTTACATTACTGCCTTGCAACTATCTTTATCCCGATCGGTAACTTCTCCGAGGCTTTCCTGAAAGCCTCCCTTACTATTCCCTCGGGTGCTCCGGCTACTTCAAAAAGAATCATTCCGGGTTTAACAACCGCAACATAAGTTGAAATATCTCCTTTTCCTCCGCCCATTCTTTTTCCCGCTGGTCTACTGGTAATTGGTTTATCCGGAAAAATTCTGATCCAAACTCTCCCGCCTTTTTTTAGACCGTGAGTAATGGTACGCCTTGCCGATTCAATTTGCGCGGAGGTTACCCAAGCAACTTCCTGGGCCTTCATTCCAAAATCGCCAAACGAAATGACGTTTCCTCGTGTCGCCATTCCCCGTCTTCTGCCTCTAAATTCTTTGATGTATTTTCTTCTTTTTGGCGCCAGCATATAAGTCTAATAAGTCGTATAAGACTTATTCCTCCCCCTTTCTGTGTATCCAGACCTTAACTCCAACATAACCGCGCTTCAGAAGTGCCGGAACTTGAGCGTAATCAACATCTTCTCTTAACGTCTGGGCCGGAACGCTCCCTACATGGAATTTTTCGACACGGGAAATTTCGGCGCCGTTGATTCTTCCTCCCAAAACCACTTTTGCCCCCAGGGCTCCCGAGGCCATTACTCTTTCCAGAGTCTTTTGAACAACGCGCCTGTGAGGAATTCTTCGCTCAAGCTCCCCCACAATTCTTTCAGCAACTAAATGTGCCGAGAGTTCGGCATTTTTCACCTCAATAATTCTAATGTCTATTTTTAGATTCTCAATTTTTTTGTGTCTAACCTCGTTCATTATCTGTAAAATGTATTTTTTAACATCCTCTATACCTGTTCCACCGCGGCCGATTACCACTCCTGGCCTTGAAACCGTAATTATAACAACCATACTTTTAGGCAATCTTTCAATCTCGACCGATGTAATTCCTGCCAATTTTAGGCGTGCCATAAGCCCCTTCCTAATTTTGATATCCTCAAGCAAGAAATCTTTGAAAGTTCCTTCGTCAGCAAACCACCTTGACTTCCAAGGCAGAAAGCTGCCGATTCTTATGCCGATTGGGTTAACTTTTTGTGACATGTTTTATCTCAGAAGAGGCACCTACGGTTCCCCTTCTGTCTTTCTCTCTCTTTCCTGCGACCGCTTCTTCGGATTTGCTTATTTGCTTATTTGGAATTTGCTTATTTAGAGTTGTGAGAACAACTCTGATATGGCTCATTCTTTTTTTATAAGGGTGCCACCTGCCACGACTGGCTGCCCTACCGCGCTTTAGTCTTGGGCCTTCCCCCACCTGAACCTCTTTGATTGTTAGGTCGGCTTCACTTACTCCCTGGTTTTTGGCATTGGCTAGAGCAGCTTTAATGACTTTGGCAATACTTTCTCCGGCTCTTTTCTGAACAAAAGGAAGCTTGGCAACTGCCTCTGCCGGTTTCATCTTTTTAATAAGAGCAGTGACCAGTCTGATTTTTCTGGGACTCATTATTAAATACTTTTGTGTTGATGTAAACGTTTTTTCCATGTTAGGTTTTTTCGAGCGTTCTCTTGACTATTTCTCCGTGTCCTCTAAATGTTCTTGTAGGAGCAAACTCACCAAGTCGGTGACCCACCATATCCTCTGTGACAAAAACGGATATAAAAAGATGCCCGTTATGAACTTGAAAATATTTGCCTACAAACTCCGGTGAAATTTGACACTTTCTTGACCACGTTTTAATAGGGCTTTCTTTAAGTCCCATTCCTTTTTCAATCTTTTTGACTAATATTGGATCCACAAACGGACCCTTTTTTGTACTTCTACTCATCCTTCGACTTTGCTCAGGACTATAGTCCCTTGCCTCCTCCTTTTCTTTGAACTATCATGCTATTCGAGTGTTTTTTCTTGTTT
Source organism: uncultured Gammaproteobacteria bacterium (assembly GCA_964500695.1). Lineage (GTDB taxonomy): Bacteria > Patescibacteriota > Microgenomatia > UBA8517 > UBA8517 > CAZCNT01. The sequence goes on from CAZCNT010000006.1 coordinate 19,451, forward strand.
CTGGTCTTTCCAACTGCACTTCTACCATAAACCGTCTTAGGAGCTTTCATTCCGACCCCACTTCTTCCCTCTCCCCCTCCATGTGGGTGAGAATCCGGATTCATTGCAACTCCTCGAACCGACGGACGAATTCCTTTATGTCTGATTGTCCCAGCCTTACGCCAAATCCGATTCTTCCACTCTACCATTCCAATTTGACCGATTGTCGCAAGACTTTTGGGATTAAATCTTCTTATTTCTCCTGATGGAAGTTTAACTAAAACCCAATTTTCTTCTTTTCCAAAAACAGTGGCCACACTTCCCGCCCCCTTCACCATTTGTCCGCCTTTACCCGGCGTAATTTCAATATTATGAATTTCAGTCCCTACAGGGATAGCGTTAAGGGAGAGAGCATTACCCCTTTCAACGGGCGCCTCTTCGCTGCTTATCACCCTATCTCCAACCTTAATTCCAACCGGGGATAGAATATACCGTTTTTCTCCGTCCTCGTACATAAGAAGAGCCAATTCGGCGTTTCTGTTTGGATCGTATTCGATCGCCAAAACCTTCCCCCAAATGTCACTTTTACTTCGTTTAAAATCCACGGCACGCATAAATTGCTTCTCCCCCCCGCCTTGATGCCTCACAACCACCGTACCCCGTGCCCTTCCTGATCTTTTTTGTAATATGGACTTAAGCTTTTTCATTTTTTATATTTACTTCTTATGTTCATTTCTTATGTTCACTTCTTACCTTCTTCGAAAATATCAATCTTTTCCCCTTCTTTTAGAGTAATTATTGCTTTTTTGGTTCTTTTGGTTAAAAACTTCTGTCCTTTTGTATTTCTTCTCGCTTCAGAATGTCCCGTAATGGTTTTGACACTTACAACATGTACACCAAAGGTCTTCCCAACCTCGGATTTTATACTCATTTTATTCAAGCCGGGCGCGACCCAAAAAGAATACTTGCCTGTCTTTGCCATTTTTAAACTTTTTTCTGTAAAAACGGGCCGGATCATTTCTTAACCTCCTTTTTTTCGAATATTTCCGCATCTAAAACCAATACTCCTCCATAAAAAACATCAAAGACATTAATATCTTTATAAAATACCGATCTGACAACTTTCAGGTTTCTTAAAAATTTAATCGCCGGGCGGGAAGGTTCTGAAAGAATAAAAGTAAATCTCGCCCCGCCAATCTTTTTCATAAACTCGCCGGCTTCCTTGGTTTTTGCCAGTTTAGAAATTCCACTTATAACAACCACTTCTTTCTCGCTGGCCTTGAGCGAAAAGGCGTAATTTTTAGCTTTAATTTTGAGAGCTTTGGAGATTGTTAGGATTCTATGTAAAGGCCGCGGGCCGAAAACGACTCCTCCGCCAACATAAAGATTGGCACGCCTGCTTCCATGCCTTGCTCCTCCGGTTCCCTTTTGTTTATAAACCTTCTTGGTTACTCTATTGACTTCTGATCTTGTTTTGGTATTTCTTAAGCCTACATGATCTCTGTCTTCGTAAACATGAATCGCCTGAGCCAAAAGATTCAAATTGACTTTTGCTTCAAAGATATCTTTAGGAAGAGTAAATTCCCCTGTTTTTGTTCCTTTAATTGTATAGATGGGCGCTTTAATCATAAAATTAGTTATTAGTTACTAGGCATTAGTTGCTGGCTCTACTTTTACTTCTACCGGCTTTGACTCATCCTTTTTTTCCTCTTTTCCTGGTTCCTCGACTGATGCTTCTCCCTCAACTACCTGTGCCACCACTTCGTGTTCAAGCTCCTTTAAGCTTCCCGACTTTATTTTTTGCAAAATGATGAGGGAACCGGGAGTACCCGGAATCTGACCGGAAACCTCAACCAAACTCGTCTCCGGATCAACTGAAATTACATGAAGATTGTTTATGGTTACAGTTTCTCCACCCATTCTGCCCGCCATTTTCTTGCCTTTATAAACCCTGCCGGGAGTGGTTGTTTGTCCAATTGATCCCGGTGCCCGCTCGCGGTCACTTTGTCCGTGAGTTCTGGGGCCACCGTGAAATCCATGTCTTTTGACAACTCCGGCAAAACCTTTACCCTTTGATGTTCCGGTTACAGCGATTACATCCCCCGGACTAAAAATTTCGGAGGCCTTTACCTGGTCTCCAACTTTGTACTCCGTCTCTTTGTCTAGTCTGACCTCTCTTATATATCTTGGAAAATTTGCGGTTTCGTCTATTCGCTTATTTGTAGATTTGTTTTCATCGCTAGATGCTAATTTTTGCTTATTTGCCTTGAGGTGCCCTTGAAGCGGTTTTGAAGTATTTTTGGCTCTTTTTGAGGAAAAACCGAGTTGAATTGCCCAATATCCGTCAATGTCCATCTTTTTAATTTGGGTCACGACGCAAGGGCCCGCAGTTACCTTGGTAATGGGAATTCTAAAGCCTTCGATGAAGGTTTGGGAACTTCCCCCTTTTGTTCCTAAGATTGTATTAATCATTTTTGTTTTGAATCCTGAGCGAGTCATTCGACGGTGAGTGAAATCAAACCGCTCATGATCTCTCGGACATTAAACAATTTGAGCGCCCCCGTAGGGCGCTTAAAGAAGCATCCTTACGAAGACATCTGCTGTGGTTGTAAATTCAAAACCACCATATATTGTAAGGAACATTATATCAGAAGACTCAAGCTACCGCAAGATCGACCTACATCTTAATCTCAATGGAGACCCCAGCTGGAAGATCAAGATTACCAAGAGAATCAACCGTGCGGGGGGAAGGGTCAAGGATGTCAATTAATCTCTTGTGGACTAGAACTTCATAATGCTCTTGCGCATTTTTATCCGTAAAAGGAGACTCTTTAATGGCCATCATGGAGCGTTTTGTAGGGAGAGGAATTGGGCCAATTATTTTTGCACCGGTAGCCAGAGCAGTGTCAATAATCTTATTGACTGCCTCGTCCAGTACACGATGATCGTAACTTTTGAGTTTTACTCTAAGTCTTCCGGTGGCCATTCCTTAAAGAGCTAAACTGTAACTTTGGTAATAACACCTGCACCAACCGTGTGTCCACCCTCACGAACTGCAAATCTAAGTCCATCTTCCAAAGCAACAGGCGAAATGAGCTTAACTTTCATCTTTGCGTTGTCTCCAGGCATGACCATTTCGATTCCTGTAGGTAATGTGGCCTCACCGGTCACGTCCGCTGTCCTAATGTAGAATTGAGGCTTATAACCTGTGAAAAACGGTGTGTGGCGCCCGCCCTCTTCTTTTGAAAGAATGTAAACTTCTGCCTCAAACTCTGTGTGAGGGGTAACGCTCCCTGACTTAGCAAGAACCTGGCCGCGCTCAACCTGATCTTTTTCAATACCTCGAAGTAGTATCCCGACATTATCTCCGGCAATCGCCTCGTCAAGGGTCTTTCTAAACATTTCAAGCCCGGTTGCAACCGCCTTTTGCGTTGCTTTAAGACCAACTATTTCAAGTTCCTCATTAACCTTAATCTGTCCTCGCTCAACTCTCCCCGTTACAACCGTTCCGCGTCCAGAAATTGTAAATACGTCCTCAACCGGCATCAAAAATGGCTTGTCTATTTCGCGAACAGGATCCGGAATATAGCTGTCAACTGCGTCCATCAAGGCTTGAATCTGTTTTTCTGCTTCAGCATCTCCCTCAACAGCCTTGAGAGCGCTTCCGCGAATTACAGGAACCTCGTCTCCCGGATATTTATATTTTTTAAGAAGCTCACGGCAGTCGGCCTCGACCAAGTCAATTAACTCTTTATCGGAAACCATATCGCACTTGTTAAGAAAAACAACAATTGCGGGAACATTAACCTGTCTGGCAAGAATTACGTGCTCTCTGGTTTGAGGCATAGGCCCATCCGCTGCAGAAACGACCAAAATGGCACCATCCATTTGGGCTGCACCGGTGATCATGTTTTTGATGTAATCTGCATGTCCAGGAGCATCAATGTGAGCATAGTGACGTTTTTGGGTTTCGTATTCCTGGTGGCTTAGATTGATTGTAACTCCACGCTCTTTTTCCTCAGGAGCGCTGTCTATATCTTCGTATTTCTTGGCTGTGGCCAATCCTTGCTTGGCCAAAACCATAGTAATGGCACTTGTTAAGGTGGTCTTACCATGGTCAACGTGACCAATGGTCCCTATATTTACGTGGGGTTTATTTCTATCAAAATGTTTTTTTGCTTCTCCTGCCATATTTTAGATACTAGTGACTGGATACTTAAGATACTAGAGAGGCAATTATACTAACTCGACTCTCAAAAAACAAGAGGCACCATCTGCCTCAAGCAAGTATATTATATTCGAGGCTAAACGTGAGTGTCAAGGAGGAATTACCCCCTCGGCATTTCGACTTTTCCGGCTTTGGCGACAATCACTTCTGTAATATTTTTGGGGACCTCTTCATAATGGCTTGGCTCCATATAATAGCTGGCCCGCCCTTGGGTAAGGGACCTAAGTTTAGTTGCATAGCCTGAAAGTTCGGCCAAGGGAGCCGTGGCATTAATTACGGTAAATAAGCCACGCTTTTCTGTACCGGAAACCTGGGCGCGCTTTGAGGACAAGTCCCCAATAACATCCCCCATGAACTCATCGGGTGTGGAAACCTCAACATTCATGATGGGTTCAAGAAGGATGGGGTCGCTTCTTCTAAATGCATCTTCAAGCGCCATTGAGCCTGCAATTTTAAAGGCAATTTCACTTGAATCTACATCATGATAACTTCCGTCATAAACCACCGCCCGCATATCGACTATGGGGAAACCCGCCATAATTCCATTCTCCATTTTCTCTTTAATTCCCTTTTCAATCGGGGAAATATATTCCTGCGGGATAGCGCCACCCTTGATTTCACTTTTAAATTCAAACCCTTCTCCTCTGCCCATCGGCTCTAAGCGCAGTAAACAGTGTCCATATTGTCCGCGGCCACCGGTTTGCCTGATGTATTTTCCCTCGCCAGAGCCAATTTTCTTAATTGTTTCTTTGTAAGCAACCTGCGGCGCACCGGTTGTCGCGAGAACGTTAAACTCGCGCTTCATTCTATCAACCAAGACTTCGAGCTGAAGCTCTCCCATTCCGGAAATAATAGTTTGTCCTGTTTCGGGATTGCTTTTAATACGAAATGTTGGATCCTCATCTGAAAGTTTTCCCAAAGCCAAACCCATTTTTTCCTGATCGCTCTTTGTTGCCGGTTCGATGGCCAAGGAAATTACCGGTTCCGGAAAATTAATTGATTCAAGAACGATTTGAGCGGATGGGTCGCAAATTGTGTCACCGGTTGTAGTGTCTTTTACACCCACAACGGCCACAATTTCCCCGGCATAAGCTTCTTCAATTAACTCTCTCTGATCTGCATGAAGAAGCACAAGTTTTCCGATTCGTTCAGGTTTTTGTTTTACCGAATTGTAAACTTCCTGACCGGCTCTGATTATTCCAGAGTAAACCCTCATATAAACCAGGCGTCCGACGTGCGGATCGGTCATGATTTTAAATGCCAAAGCAGAAAGTTTGGCTTCATTTTTTCTTTCGCGGGTTTCCGCTTCGTCGGATTTCGGGTTGACTCCGGAAACGGGCGGAAGATCGTTGGGAGAAGGTAAATATTCAACTACTCCATCCAAAAGAAGTTGAGCCTCAGCAGTTCTGTTGTCACCGCCAAAGATCGGGAAGAATTTGCCTGAAATTACGCCCTTTCTAATTGCTCTTTTAAGGGTTATTTCATCAAGATCTTGACCTTCCAAAAATTTGTTCAACGCTTCATCGTCAAATTCTGCAGCTTTTTCAATAAGTTCTTTGCGGTATTTTTGGGCCATTTCAAGTAGATCAGCGGGGATTTCTTCTTCCGTCAAATTGTGATCCGAAACCTCTTTAAAAGTTAAAGCTTTCATCGTGATAAGGTCGACTACCCCTCGATGTTCATGTTCCTGACCGATTGGAATTATTACGGGGGCTGCATTGGCCCCGAGCCTCTCAAGAATTGATTTAATTGAACCTTCAAAATCGGCTCCAATAAGGTTTAGTTTGTTGAGAACGCAAATCCTGGGAACGTTATATTTGTCTGCCTGATGCCAAACTGTTTCAGATTGAGATTCGACTCCGGTTCTGCCGTCAAAAACCATGACTGCTCCGTCAAGAACCCTTAGGGACCTTTCCACCTCTGCGGTAAAGTCAATGTGGCCGGGGGTGTCAATCAAATTAATTCTATAATGGCCGGATTCAACTGAAGAAGATTTTTTTAGATCCCAAAATGCAGTAATAGCAGCGGATACAATGGTGATGCCACGCTCGCGCTCTTGCGCCATCCAATCGGTAACCGTTGTGCCATCGTCAACAGACCCTAATTTATATGTACGGCCTGTTTCAAAAAGGAGCCTTTCCGTGGTTGTGGTTTTACCGGCATCGATATGGGCAATAATGCCTATGTTTCGGATCTTTTCATATGAAACATTACGGTCTTTTGTGGCCGTAGAAACTATCGCTGCCTTTTTCTTTGCTACTTCTGCCATGGTTAGTTAAATAGTTTATTAGTTAATTGGTTAATTAGAAAGAAGAAACCTTCTATCCTTACCATCGAAAATGTGCAAAGGCTTTGTTACTTTCTGCAACACGTTCAATTTCCTGTCGCTTTTTAACAGATACCCCTTCACCCTTTGAGGCATCAATGATTTCGGCTGCGAGTTTTTCGCCATAGGTATGAAATTCTGTATTTGATTTTGAGTTTGCCGCTCCAACCAACCACCTGATTGCCAAAGAGTCCCGTCTTTCACCTCTGACCTGCTGCGGAACCTGGTAGGCAGCACCTCCAACACGACGGGGTCTAACTTCCATCGTCGGACGAATATTCTCCATGGCCTGATCAAAAACTTTGACAGGGTCCGACCCTGTCTTTTCTTTAATAAGCTCCATGGCACCATAGACTTCCTTTCTAACAACTGATTTTTTACCATCTTTCATACTTCTATTAACCAATTTTGCCACTAAAAGACTCCCGTAAATTGGATCTGCTTCTATTTTTCTTGGTTTGACTTGTCCTCTTCTTGCCATGTTTCAATTTGTTATACCGCTGGGGCTGGTTTTGCTGCTACCTTACCTCCACCTTGTTTCTTTGCCCCATACTTGCTTCTTCCCATTTGTCTGCCGGAAACTCCGGTTGTGTCAAATTTACCTCTAACTATATGGTATTTAACTCCAGGAAGATCTTTAACACGTCCCCCGCGGACTAAAACTATAGAGTGCTCCGCAAGCTCATGTCCTTCTCCGGGAATGTAAGCAGTAATTTCCTGTTTATTAGAAAGCCTGACTCTCGCCACCTTTCTTAAAGCCGAGTTCGGTTTTTTCGGAGTCATTGTACGAACTGCCAAAACCACCCCCCGTTTAAAGGCTGCCGGACTTTCCTTAAAAACCCTATCCTTGGCATTAAACCATCTTTTTAAGGCGGTTGTTTTTGCCTTTTTGATTACTTTTTTTCTGCCAAATCTAACCAGTTGATTAATTGTCGGCATAATTATCGTCCTTGAGCCATCATCGCTCTTTCCGGAGAAACCGGAATAAGCCTTCCAATTATAACGTTTTCTTTGAGTCCTATAAGCCTATCTTCACGCCCCAAAAGCGAAGCCTCCGTAAGAACGTCAGTCGTCTGCTCAAAACTGGCGGCGGAAAGCCAGCTATCGGTATAAAGAGATCTTCTGGTTATACCAAGTATAACCTGCTGAGCACTGGCAGGTTCCCCGCCGGCCGCCAAAACTTTTTCATTTTCCTCTTCAAAACTGGCACGGCTAATTAGCTCCCCCGGCAAGAACGGTGTATCACCCGTCGTTACAACTCTCACCTCATCGCTCATCTTTCTGGCAATAACTTCAAAATGCCTGTCGTTTATCGGGATTCCTTGCGACTCGTAAACCTTCTGGATCTCGGTAACTAAATACTCCTGCGCAGCTCGAAGACCTTTAATCGAAAGTATATCTTTAATATCCAATGGGCCCTTGGCAAGCGCCGTTCCGGCGTCGATCAATTGTCCATCTTCTACGTTAAGTGTTAGAGTTTTGGGGATAGTATATTCTTTTTCCTCTTTAGGAGCGCCTTTTGAGGTGATTGTCACCTTCCAACCTTCCTCACTCTCGCCTACTTTAACCTTTCCGTTAATTTCGCTCATCGCCGAAGCCGCTTTGGGAACACGGGATTCGACAATCTCTTCCACTCTTGGAAGTCCCTGAGTAACATCCACCACGCCGGCACTACCTGCGGCGTGCTTGGTTCTTAGGGTTAGCTGTGTTCCGGGTTCCCCAATCGATTGGGCGGCAATAACCCCTACGGGTACTCCGATTTCAACCATATTCTTGGTTCCAAGGTCCCAGCCATAACACTTAGCACACATTCCATATCTTGACTGGCAGGAAAGAGGAGATCTGATGGTAACTTCTATTACTCCCGTTTCCTCAATTTTCTTTGCCAGCTCCTCATCAATTATTTCCCCTGCGGCGACTAAAACGGTTTTACCCTTACCGGCAACATCTTTGGCCGCAATTCTACCCATGATTCTTTGGGCAAACACATGAGATCTAATCTCTTTTTTAATCATTATTCCCTCTTTGGTTCCGCAATCTTCCTCCCGAATAAGAACGTCGTGGGCAACGTCAACCAGGCGACGGGTGAGGTATCCTGCATCGGCGGTTTTAATTGCGGTATCGGTTAAACCCTTTCTTGAACCTCGGCTTGATGTAACGTACTCAAATACGCTCAGGCCTTCTCTAAAATTAGACTTAATCGGAAGGTCCACTATTTTTCCAAGCGGGTCAACAACAAGTCCTCTGATTGCAGCCAACTGCTTGACCTGATCCCGACTTGTACGTCCCACTTTTGCATCGATCACGACTCTGATTGGATTAGTTTCTTCAAGCTGTTCCCAAGTTTTATCAGCGAGATCCTCGCTGACCTCTATCCAAATCTCCTGAGTCAAACGCTTGTTTTCTTCAGCGGTGATAAGTCCCTGATTGAAATTTTCTTCGATTTCGGAAACCCGCTCGTCTGCTTCTTTTAATACTTTTGCTTTACCCGGATAAATTTTGGCATCAAAAATTCCGAAAGAAATTCCGGACATTGTCCCGCCAAAAAACCCTAAATCTTTAATGTCATCAACCATTTGGACAACTCGTTCTTTAGATACTGTTGCGTAGCCCTTAATAAAAAGCTGCTTGATGACTGTGGAGGTTGTAGCCTCGTTTAGAAAATCAAAATTTTCCGGCAAAACTTCGTTAAAAAGAATTCTTCCAACCGTAGTTTGTACTATGTTCTTACCAATCCTGACACTCATTTTCTGACGTATTGGAATCTTGCCTGCCTGATAAGCAAAAATGGCTTCATCCTTGTCTGTAAAAATAGTAGGAAACGTCGGAAGTATCGTATCTTCGGCCGTCAGATAGTAAGCTCCCAAGGCAATCTCCTTTGAGGAAGGGGTGGCTACCGGGCCTCCATCCGAAGGCTTAAGTAAATTAAAAGTAGGAAGCATTAGGGTTTTTGCCTCTTCAATTGCTTTTGTGGAAAGCGGTACGTGCACCGCCATCTGGTCTCCATCAAAATCGGCTCCAAAGCCCGCACATACCGCCGGATGGAGTCTGATCGCGCTCCCTTCAATAAGAACCGGGTAAAATGCCTGGATAGAAAGTTTGTGCAAAGTCGGAGCGCGGTTTAGAAGCACCGGGTGGTCTTTTGTAATTTCTTCCAAAATATCAAATACTTCCGGAGGACGCCTGTCAAGCATATTCTTAGCGCTTTTAACATTGGGCGCAATACCACGTCCTATCATCTCTCTAAGAACGAAGGGTTTAAACATCTCAAGTGCCATGTCTTTAGGAAGGCCGCACTGAGTTAATTTAAGTTCCGGTCCGACTATAATAACACTTCTTCCCGAATAATCGACTCTTTTGCCAAGTAGGTTCTGTCTAAATCTTCCCTGTTTTCCCCTAAGCATGTCACTCAAACTCCTTAGAGGCTGTCTACCGCGGTTTTTCCTTGTTGCCTTCCGTTGGGATGCGTCAATCAACGAATCTACTGCTTCTTGAAGCATTCTCTTCTCGTTTCGCAAGATTATTTCTGGAGCTCCAAGACCAATAAGATGTTTAAGGCGGTTATTTCTATTGATAACTCTTCTATACAAATCATTAAGGTCGCTTGTGGCAAAACGTCCGCCGGAGAGTTGAACCATGGGACGAAGGTCCGGAGGAAGAACGGGAAGAACTCTAAGAATCATCCAAGAAGGATTTATCTTTGCGCGTCTAAGTCCGTCAATTAGTTTGAGTCTTTTAACAAGTTTTACGTACTTTGAGCTTCCGCCTTTTATGGTACCTATTTCTTCCCTTAATTCTTTTGAAGTCGTCTCAAGATTTACCTTTTCAACTGCGCTCAAAACCGCGTCGGCCCCCATCTTCCCTACAAAAAAATCTGCTGCCTCATGAATATAAAGTTCATCGTATTCTTCTTCAGAAAGGATGCTTAAAACTCTAAGAGTTTTAACCACTGTCGAAAGATTGTCAAAGAGCTGAGCGGTCTTGGTTGTGGTCCCTTTTTCTTCCTCGCCAATCGCGGTTTCTTTCTTTCTGACATTAAGTTCAATTTCAGATGTGGCTAAAGAGGCCTGCTCTTTATCTTTGATTTTATTTGCAATTTTATCTTTAGCCTCTTTTTCTTCAAGTTTAAGCGCATCTTTCCTCTCCTTGAAGCTACTGGCAATTTCATCAAGTCTTTCATTTTTGGCCGTCTCAATTTTTTTCAGTGCGTCTTTGCGTTTCGTTTCGTCTATCTCCGTAACCAAATACCTCGCAAAATAAACCACCTGCTCAATTCCCCTTGGAGCAACCCCCAAAAGAAGCGATATTTTGCTCGGGGCCCCCTTAAAGAACCAAACGTGGGCAACGGGGGAGGCAAGTGTAATGTGTCCCATCCTTTCGCGTCTGACTCGAGACTGGGTAACTTCCACTCCGCACTTATCGCAAATTACCCCTTTATATCTAATTCTCTTGTACTTTCCACAATAACACTCCCAATCCTTCGTCGGCCCAAAGATTCTTTCATCAAAAAGGCCATCTTTTTCAGGTTTGAGAGTTCTATAGTTTATTGTTTCAGGTTTGGTTATTTCGCCCCTACTCCAAGCCCTGATCTCTTCAGGGGAAGTAAACCTTACCACTAGACTCTTGAAATCGGCTAAATTTTTTAGATCAGCTAATTGTTCCATAATAATTTAAATTCTTGCCTCTTCTATTTCCATTGGTCCGTTTTCCGCCAACAATTCGGGAGTAGCTACTATTTCCGCTCCTGCCGCTTTTGCAAGTGCCAGTCCCGCATCCTCACTTTCTTCGTCTCCAACTTTTGCTAGACTTACACCTTTCGGGTCGATAGTCAACCCTAAAGAATTAAGTTCTCGAACAAGCACTTTAAAAGATTCAGGAATTGTAGACTCGGGAATATCAACTCCTTTGACAATTGCTTCAAAGGCTTTGGCGCGTCCCAGAACGTCGTCTGATTTAATTGTCAACATTTCCTGCAGAGTGTGACTGGCCCGGTGAGCTTCCAGCGCCCAAACTTCCATTTCTCCCAAACGTTGTCCTCCCATTTGAGCCTTACCTCCAAGCGGCTGTTGAGTAACCAGCGAGTAAGGGCCCGTGCTTCTGGCATGAGTTTTGTCCTCAACCATATGAATAAGCTTCATAATGTAGCCAATTCCAACAACCGTGTCCTCCATAAAGGCCTCTCCCGTCCTACCGTCATAAAGCCTAGCCTTTCCGTTCACAGGAAGTCCGGCTGACTCCAATTCTTTTGCTATTACGTCCTCGCCAATTCTATCAAATACAGGGAGAGCTCCTCTTTCACCCTTTTTACTAAGCGCCCAGCCCAAATGCGCCTCCATCAGCTGTCCAAGATTCATACGAGCAATAACCGAAAGAGGTGAAAGAATAACATCAACCGGGGTTCCGTCAGCAAGATGCGGCATATCTGAGGTAGACATAACTTTAGCAATAACTCCTTTGTTACCGTGGCGTCCTGCAATTTTATCGCCAACCGTGATTTTTCGAATCTGGGCAACACGAACAATAACCTTCTGAATAACTCCCGGCCCAAGTTCATCGCCTTTGTCTCGATCAAGCATCTGAACATCAACAACAATTCCTTTTTCTCCGTGCGGAACTCTGAGAGATGTATCGCGGACTTCTCTAGCCTTCTCGCCAAATATTGCCCGTAGAAGCCTTTCCTCGGAAGTCAACTCGGTCTCGCCTTTAGGTGCAATTTTACCTACCAATATATCATTCGGGCCAACTTCCGCGCCAATCATAACTATTCCATCCCCGGCGAGATTACCAAGTTCAGCTTCAGAAACATTAGGAATATCGTTTGTAATTTCTTCTGGCCCAAGCTTTGTATCAACAACTTCAGCCTCATACTCCTCGATGTGAATCGAGGTTAAAAGATCTTCCTTAACCAACCTGTCCGAAATCAAAATTGCATCCTCAAATCCATACCCGCCAAAGTTCGCGTAGGCAACAACTAGGTTCCTGCCAAGGCCAAGTTCTCCCCACTGACTGGCCGGTCCGTCCACAAGAAGATCGCCAGACTTAACTTTCTGTCCCGGAACCGCTCTAACTATCTGGTTATATGCCGTTGAATGGGCCGTGCGTTTAAATTTGGTTAAGTGATAAACCTCAACCCTGCCTCCTTCGGTGGTTTCAACGTCCTCACTTATCTCTCCCATATCACTTATTTTCTTGTCAAGCTTAACCACGACTTTTTCTCCATCTACAAATTCAACTGTCCCCGCATGTCTTGCGCGAAACACGCGCTGCATGCCTTCCGAAATAACACTTTCCATTCCGGTGCCAATAATCGGAGCTTCCGGATTAACAAGAGGAACTGCCTGGCACTGCATATTGCTACCCATAAGAGCCCTGTTTCCTTCATCGTTAGCCAAAAAGGGAATAAGCGAAGCCGAAGCTCCAATCACCTGCCTTGGAGTAACGTCAATATACTCCACGAGGTCAGAAGCCCCTTCAATAAATTTGCCTTTGTACCTTAGAGGTACCCTTTTATCCGTAATAAATCCAGCTGCATCAATATTAATGCCGGAATGAGTAACATACTTATCTTCCTCGTCGTCTGCTGTAAGGTAAATAATTTCATCCGTGACTTTAACTCTTTTCCCAATTTTCTCAATTTTCCTATAAGGAGCTTGGATAAAACCAAACTCATCAACCTTGGCATATAATGCCAAGTAAGTAACAAGTCCAATATTTGGTCCTTCGGGACTTCTTACGGGATCAATTCTTCCGTATTGAGACGCATTGACGTCACGAATTGAGAAACTGGCACGCTCCCTGTTTATTCCGCCTGTTCCAAGAACCGAAACACGTCGCAAATTATCAACTTCGCTTAGAGGATTTGTGTCATCAAGAATTGTAGAAAGCTGATTGCTTCTAAAAAACTCATTAAGGGACGCAATTAGTGGTCTGGCATTAATAAGGTTTGCCGGAACGGGTTTATCATCAGGCGAAATTAAGCTCATTTTTTCTTTAACCGATCTCTCAAGGCGGAGAAGACCTACTCTAAAGGCGTTTACGGCCACTAGTTCTCCAACTCTTCGAAGTCTGCGATTACTTAGATGGTCAATGTCATCAAGTTTGCCAACCCCATTTTGAAGACCAATTAGATAGCTTATGGAAGCAATAGCATCCTGTTTTGTTAAAACCCAAGTGGATTTATCGTTGGGAAGGGTTACCCCCAAACGCTTGTTAATTTTAAATCTGCCAACTTTACCCAAGTCATACCTTCTGCCGTCAAGAAACAGGCTTTCAAAAAGACCCTGGGCGTTTTCCAAAACCGCGGGCTCACCTGGTCTCATCTTTCTATAAATTTCAACTAATGCTTCCTCACGCGACTTTGTATTGTCTTTATTCAGAGTCGCAGCAATGTATTTATGGTCAGTGTTTTTATCAACTTCCAAAAAAGCGTTTGTAATGTCCTGATCAGTCTCGGATCCGATAGCTCTGAGGAAAGTTGTTGCTAAAACTTTGCGACGTCTGTCAATTCTGGCATAAATTAGATCCCCTCTGGTCACTTCAAACTCAAGCCAGCTACCATGAAGAGGGCGAATCTCGGCTTTAAAAAGCACCCTGCCGCTCGACGGATCAAGTTCTCCCGAAAAATAGGCTCCCGGGGAACGAACAATTTGATTAATGACCGCACGTTCTATGCCATTAACAATAAAGGTACCCCTTGAAGTCATCTGAGGAACATCGCCCAAAAAAACATCCTGGGTAACTTCCTTGCCTGTTTTTTTGTTTACCAAAGTGGCCAGAATCTTAAGCGGGGAAGAATACGTTATTCCTTTGGTTTGCGCTACTCGTGGAGAAATTGTTGGGGCTCCTAAGGAATGTTCACCCAAAAAAAGCTGCCAATTCTTGCCTGTAAAATCATCAATTGGAGAAGTTGCAATCAACTCTTCTTTTATTCCTTCTCCTAAAAATGCCTCCCAACTTTCCCTTTGAACCTCTGATAAATTAATTTCGGGTAAATTTTTTTCCGGTTTCCCAAAATTTCTGCGAGTCGGTGATTTAGGCGTCATGGGTAAGCACAGTTGCCACGTCTAACGTGGTAAGCAAAGGAGCGTACCAATACATGTACGCCTAAGAAAGGATTATAGCTAAATCTTTATTTGTGTCAAGCGGGAAATTAGTTCCCTAAATATTTTGCAACATTGGCATTATGCTCCGAAAGAGTTTTAGCATAATGAATTTGACCCTGCCCGTCATGGATATAATACCAAAAGTCCGTCTTAGTGGGATTAAAGGCGGCTTTGAGAGAGGATAGCCCGGGATTACAAATAGGTCCGGGCGGAAGTCCCGGAAATTTATAGGTGTTATAATTTGAATCTATTTTCAGATCACCCCGGCTAAGTATCGGCCACCAATTTTTAAGGGTTCCAACCGCATATTGTACCGAGGCATCAACCTGCAAAGGCATTCCCCCATTTAGTCTGTTTGCCAATATTCCGGAGACCACAGGGCGTTCCGCCTCTGTTTTTGTTTCTCTTTCAATAATCGAAGCCAGAACGATACGCTGATTAAAACTTAAATCCGAGGTGGCGCTAAGATTGGCTGTCTTTGAACCAAATGTTTTGACCATCTTATTAACAATTGCCGAAGCAGATGCCTCCTTTGAAAAA
>CAZCNT010000007.1:0-5755 GCA_964500695.1 uncultured Gammaproteobacteria bacterium
AAGATACAAATTGATACAATTTGTACTTAAATTCTAAAATCTAATTTCTAAACTCTAAACAATTCACAATTTCAAAAATTCAAATCCTAATTTACTTAGAATTTAGGATTTAGGGTTTGGAATTTACAAGATGCTCTCAACGAGCAATCGAGTATATTGCGGTCTGAAACCCGTGTGCTTTTTATACCTGCTTTTGGCTTTGAAGTGGTAAACCTCGATTTTCTCACCTTTTTCTATCTCTGTAACTACTTTAAGGGTTATTTTGACATCTTTCAAAACTGGCTTACCCACCCTAACGCCACCTGCCCCTCGAAGCTTTAGCGAAGTGGGGTCCACAAAAAGAAGTACTTCAGACTCAATCTTTTTAGGATCCTTCAATTTATCGATCAATAGCTCTTTGCCCTCTTCAACCTTAAATTGCTTCCCGCCGATTTTGATAACGGCATATTTTGTCATGCCGATATTTTACCATGAGGCTACGTGAGTGGCAAGCTCTGCTTACTTCGAGTCTTCGAGAAGCAAGCTCTGCTTACCTTTTGTAGGCTCCCAGGGCAATACCCAGTCCGATCATTGTGGCCAGAAGGGACGAGCCGCCTGCAGAAACCAAAGGAAACGGAAGACCTGTTACCGGAAGCATGCCCAAATTCATTCCGACATGTATAAAAACCTGAAGAAGGTAAATAAGGAAAAATCCGCTGACATAAGCGCGGGCGGCGGGAGAAATTGAATTTTCAACAATAGCCACCAATCTAAAAAGAATTACAAAAGTCGCCGCAAGCATGATTCCCGCTCCGACAAATCCCATTTCTTCCGAAACCGCGGCAAAAATAAAATCCGTTTGTTTTTCCGGCAAAAATGCAAGCTGTGTCTGAACGCCCCGCCCCAAACCTCTTCCTGTAATTTTTCCCGCACCTGCCGCAATCGTTGACTGCAAACTATTATATCCGGCCCCGAGGGGATCCACGGAAGGATTAATGAACGTTGATATCCTCTGCCTTTGATAGGGTGCCATGACTTGCCAAAAGACGGGTATCAAAATCAAAACCGTGGCTAAACCGGCCAAAATATATTTTTTGTTGAAATTTGACGAAATCAAAACTCCACAAAATCCAACCACGGTCAAAGCTGATACACCCAAAGAAGGTTGAATCAAAATCAAAAATACCGGTAAGGTAAATAAAAGAATGGCCGTAAAAAGCCTTTTAAAATCTACTTTCTCTTTGGTCAGATAGTTTGCAAAAAAAATGAGCAGGAAAGGTCTCACAAATTCCGCAGGCTGCAAACTGAACTTCCCAATAGGAATCCATCTTATTGCCCCCCTCGTTACCTGCCCGATTATTAAAGTTATGATAAGAAGAATTATAGAAATGATATAAAGGTGTTTTGAAAAAAGAGAAATGATATCAAAGTCAATTTGAGAAAAAAACCAAAAGGCCCCAATTGCAACACCGAGATAAACAAATTGAAGAGGAAAGACACTTGGCGCAATCGACTTTAACACAATGCCACTCAGGATAAGCAAAAGGCCAATAGAAAAAGTCAATCCCGCATCTTTCATTTATGCCGTTATAGTTTATGCCTTAGTTACTTTAAAACCGCCTATCGAAATATTCTTTATCTGGGCTTTCTTAATCATCCACTCGATAATATTCTTATCCGCAGGTAGTTTTTCAATCCTGACATTTACTTTTTGAGTAAGGTCTAAACCCAATCTTTTCCTTTCATCCTGAATTTTGTGTACCAATTCACGAACACCGGCTTCCTCCTTAAGTTCTTTTGTTATATTCGTATCCAACTTGTCGATTTTGGAATTCCAACGCAGGTTTTTAACGTTAATTTCATCCCTAATAAGATATTCCAACGATTTGGCAACCGTCTTAACTGTACTTGAAAATTCGTTAAGCGGCTGCTTTACGCCAATTCCTTTTTCTTTACGAATGGCATGGGCTTTTTCAACAACCTGTCTTGCGATTTGCATTTCACTCAACAATTTCTCGTTTTGGGCCTCGCCCCTCGAAGCCCTGAGCGTAGTTGAAGGGGCGAAGTGGGGCCAGTCGGTTAAATGTACTGACTCCTTGTTTGTAAGATTTCTAAAAATCTCTTCTGAAAGAAACGGGGTAAAAGGAGCCATGAGTTTAGATAGAGTACAGAGTACAGAGTACAGAGTACCGTAAAAGGCATTTTTATCTTTTTCGGATTCTCCGGCAGGGCCAACCCTGTTCCTTGACCGTCTCACATACCAAAGCGATAAATCGTCAACAAATTTTTCAATTTCGTTCGTGGCACCGGCCGCATTATATTTTTCAAGATCGTCGGTAACCGATTGAATTGTCTGGTTTAGTCTAATTAAAATCCACTGATCTAAAATATTTTTACCTTTTACGGCGGAGCCGATGAAATGCTTTAACCCTTTACCTCTTGATGGCTCCCAGCCATCAAGATTGGCATACGTAACAAAAAAGTTATAAACATTCCAAAGTTTTAGATGAAATTTGCGCCTGATTTCATCCGCCAAATGATATCCAAATAGTAAACTGTCTGCTGGATTTTGTCTTAGATACATCCACCTCATAACATCGACTCCGATCATGTCCGCCGCTTCACCAAACTCAATCATGTTTCCGGAACTTTTATGCATTGGTTTCCCGTTTTCGCCAAAAAGAGTTTCAAAACCCAAAACGGTTTTAAAAGCTTCCGAATCTTCCATCACCGTACTCATGGCAATAAGCGCATAAAACCAATTTTTAAACTGCCCGGGAAAGCCTTCCGTAATAAAATCTGCAGGGAACCACTTCTCCCAACTCTTGCGGTCAGTCAAATACGAAGGCGAACCATTGTTATCGCTTATAGTGGAAAACGGTACAACTCCGGCATCCAGCCATGGATTTCCGACAGGTTCAATCCTATCCACGATGCCTCCGCATTTTGAACACTTGATCTTCACGCCATCTATCTGGGGTTTATGAGGAGTTTTGCCGTTAAATTCCTTCCATCCGACTACCGCTTTTTCTTTTAATTCATCCTTTGATCCAATGACCTCGAAATTGCCGCATTTTTTGCATTCCCAAATCGGCAGCGCCAAACCCCAGTATCTATTTTTCTTGCTTATAAGCCAATCGTGCATATTGGTAAGCCAGTCCATTTCGCGATCAAGTCCAAAAGCCGGTATCCAATTAATATTGCCGGCGACCACCTTCATCCGTTCCCGCAACGTTCTTGTGTCAATCAACCGGGGTTCTTCTTCCTTGTCGTTCCACTCTCCGACTTTCACCTCTTGCCTTTTATCCTTTACCTTAGATGGTGTATCCATCGCAATATACCATTCGTCGGTAACTTTCCAAACCAGCTCTGTTTTACACCGCCAACAGGCAGGATATCTGTGTGAATAATTCTCAGTCTTGAAATAGAAACGTTTTCCTTTTTCCTCAAGCATTTTTAAATAATCCAAAATAATCCTGGGGTTTTTCTTGGCATTCTGACCCGTAAAGACGCCCAACCCTTCCATATAACTGGCGTCATCATTGATCACGGGAATCATGGGCAATCCAAGTTTTTTACCCAGTCTAAAATCTTCCGTACCCGCCGAAACGGCAGTGTGCACAAGGCCCGTCCCTTCCTCAATGTTTATCGGCATAATTAAATCGTCCGTCGGGATAACTATATGGAACTTGTCGATTTTGGAAACTTTTTTAACGGCAGGAATGTCGTCAAATGCTCCATCGTAACGCAAACCGACTAATTTTGCTCCCTTGACCACCTTTAACTCCTTATATTTTTCTTTGGAGAAAACGCGGGCCTTGGCTTCTTTTGCAAGCCAATATTTTCTCTTGCCGATTTCAATCTGTGAATAATCCAAGTCGGTATCAACCGCGATCGCAATATTGGCAGGAATCGTCCATGGGGTCGTTGTCCAAACCAAAAGATACTCCTCTGTTTGGCCTACAATCGGAAAAGCCAGATATACCGATTCGTGAAATAATTCCCTGTAGTCCTCGGTGAGAATCTCATGCTGACTTATTGCAGTTTCACATCTCGGACACCATGGAACAGAATCGTTCCCCTTATAAATCCAACCGCGTTCATTACATTTCTTTAAAAAGTTCCAAATCATGTAGTTATTGTCGTCACTCAAGGTGTAATAGGAATGATCCCAGTCCATGAAGTAGCCTAAGCGTTTACTCTGTTCGGTTTGAATCGCTGAGTATTTCATAACTCGCGCGCGGCATTTGTCTACAAACTTGGCCACGCCATATGTCTCAATGTCTTTTTTTGACTTAAATCCAAGTTCTTTTTCAACTTCCACTTCAACCCAAAGTCCCTGGGAATCAAAACCATTCTGGAATCTCTGTCTAAAACCTTGCATATTTTTAAATCTTTGCCAGAGGTCTTTATAGCTCCTGCCCCAGCCGTGGTGAACTCCCATGGGGTTATTTGCCGTAATCGGACCATCAAGGAAAGAAAAGTACTTCTTGGATCTTTTGTTGCGAGCCAGATATTTTGCGACAATTCCGTCTTTTTCCCAGCTCTTGAGGATCTCTTTTTCAAGCTCGGGGAAGTTTACTTGCAAGTCAACGGGTTTAAACGAAGCGTGCGTCATGAAGCTATTGTACAATATTTAGCGGATTTTGCGAAGGAAGGCGGGGATCTCAAACTTCTCTCCAAAAATATCTTCATCGGAACCTCCTACATTATCTTCGGGGGGTTCATTTCTCCTATCGGTTTCTTCGTTTTTACTTGTTTTGCCGTTTATCTGTTCGCTTACAACGCCCTGGATCGGAGAGATGGAAGGTTTACTCATTTGGGCAAGGCGTGACCTGGTTTCATCAAATCCCGTCGCGATAACTGTAATTCTGACCTGATCTGTCAGGTCATCTTTAATCACTGCTCCAAAGATAACGTTTGCGTCAGAATCTGCCGCACTGGAAATTATTCTGGCAGCCTCATCGACTTCAAACATTGTTAAGTCATTCCCGCCGGCAATATTAAAAAGTACACCTCTGGCGCCCTCAATCGATAAATCAAGAAGAGGTGAGGAAACTGCTGCGCGCGCGGCCATCTGGGCTCTATTTTCACCGACCCCCGTCCCTATCCCAAGAAGAGCACTACCTGCGTCTTTCATAATTGTCTTGACGTCCGCAAAGTCAACGTTAACCAGACCTGCGGTAGTAATAATATCGGCTATTCCCCCGACTGCTTGCCCCAAAACAGAGTCAACAACCTTAAAGGCCTCAAGAAGCGTCATTTTGCGGTCAATCACGTCCATTAAACGCTGATTAGGAATAACAATAAGAGTGTCTGTGGCGTCTTTCAATTTTTCAATTCCGTCTTCTGCTGCAACGGCCCGACGGGTTCCCTCAAATGCGAATGGCTTTGTAACAACCCCAACGGTAAGCGCTCCCGCTTCTTTCGCTATCCTGGCAATTATCGGAGCTGCGCCGGTTCCGGTTCCTCCACCCATTCCTGCCGTAACAAAAACCATATCACTATCTA
Source organism: uncultured Gammaproteobacteria bacterium (assembly GCA_964500695.1). Lineage (GTDB taxonomy): Bacteria > Patescibacteriota > Microgenomatia > UBA8517 > UBA8517 > CAZCNT01. The sequence continues at coordinate 5,491 of CAZCNT010000007.1, forward strand.
CCAATAGTTCTTTCAGTTTTTCCTGAGATTCCTCAGCAGCTTGTGTTCCGATCTCCGGATTTCCACCAACACCAAGACCTTTTGTTAGTTTTTCCCCAATCTGAAGCTTTGTCGGGGCACGACTTGCTAAAAGCACTTGCGCATCGGTATTAACTGCAATGAATTCAACTCCGTTTATTGTTCCGGCGTCAACCATAGAAGATATTGCGTTTCCTCCACCACCGCCCACGCCAACAACTTTTATTTTTGCAATTCTTGCTGAATC
>CAZCNT010000007.1:5855-32499 GCA_964500695.1 uncultured Gammaproteobacteria bacterium
TTCCTCCACCACCGCCCACGCCAACAACTTTTATTTTTGCAATTCTTGCTGAATCGGGTTTAACTAATGCCATAATGTTTTAGTAGATAAATGCTTTCCAAATTAAGCAGGCAGATTTTACATGGAGCAGTAAATGTTTACAAGTGTAAATATATCAAACTCTAATACCTAAACTCTAAACATACCCCAATTTCAAAATCCCAAATTCCAATTTTTTGAATTTAATTAGAATTTAGAGTTTAGGATTTAGAATTTTTAACGTTATGGCAGAAGGTCGCGAATTGAATCCAACACTCTTCCGAATATCCCCGTTGCTTTTGGTAATCTTATCTTTTTGGCAAACATTGTCAAGTTTTCCTCAGGTAAATGTCTTGCTCCGTAATGTAAAAGCCCAACCGTTGTTGCAAAGGATGGGACCATTATATCATCCATTAATCCGCCTATTCCCTTCGGAAAACCGATTCTAACCGGCATGGAAAGCATTCTTCTCGCCGAATCAATCACTCCGGCCGTTTCCGCTCCACCACCGGTAATGACCACACCCGAAGGAATCTTCGAAACCAGCTCCTCCCGTTCAAGTTCAATCCTAACCATCGTAAATATTTCGTTTAGGCGTGGTCTAATAATTCCTTCCAGAAGGGTCTTTTTAGAAACTTTTTTAATTTCGGCAATTCCAAGTCCGGTAAGATCCATCTCATCGCCGTCCGAATCCTCGGAGTCTCCTATTTTCTTCTTCTTTGTAGAAAGAGCTATCTTTATTTTTTCTGCAGTTTCAAGAGAAACTCGAAGACCTATTGCCAAATCATTGGTTATGTTCCTCGCTCCGACGGGAATCACTCCGGAGTATGTTAAAGAACCGTCAATATATACCGCAATTGACGTGGTCCCGCCGCCGATGTCTACAAGAACACTGCCAAGTTCTTTCTCGGTCGGTGAAACCGCCGTGTAGGCAGAAGCAAGACCGGAAAAAACCAAATCTGTAATCTCAATCCCAACTTCCTTTAGTGCTTTTTGAACATTCTTAACAGCAGCGGAGGCTGCGGATACGATGTGTGTGTCAACTTCTAACCTTACCCCGCTCATACCAACAGGGTCTTTTACTCCGGTCTCACCATCAACCACAAACTCGCGTGGTAAAACATGAATAATCTCGCGCGAGGTAGGAAGTGATACGGCTGACGCTGCTTCTATTACTCTGTCTACATCATTTCCTGTAATCTCACCGCTTGGATCCGAAATCGCCACCACCCCGTGGGAGTTTTGGGAATGTATGTGGGCGCCGCCAATGGCAACGTACGCTGAATCAAGATTGCAACCGGCCATTCTTTCGGCGGCTTCAACTGAAGAAATCGTTGCTTCAACTGCTTCCTCTATATCGACAACTTGTCCTTTTTTAATACCTTTTGAATCAACCGATGCGGCACCTACCACGTTTATTGAAGTCTCCGCGCTTATTGGGTCTGTAGCTATCTGACCTATTAATGTAGCAACCTTGCTTGAACCAATCTCAATAGCTGCGATTATTCTTATTTTAGTCATAAAATTTATTTCAAACCAGTTCTCCTATCTTAATACCGGATTTTTAAAACGCAAGTCTATTTGCGAGTATTTACCGAGAGTGTCTATATTTTCAACTTTTCCATACACCAAACGAACTTCCCCAAGTAAAATATCTTTATCCCCCTCCTTAGGAAATATTACTGTAATCCGCCCGGGAAGTTCAACAACCAAACCATCGTCTTTGAGCTCACCCAAACCCACCTGATACATCTGCCAAATCCCTTGTATCAATTCTAACGCAAATAACTCCTGTGCGCTCACACTACTACCTACTTGCAAATCCGTTTTCATTACTGCGACTGTGGGAAGAGACGATCCCAACGACACGGAAATAATTCTTCCGTCTTTATCAACCAATCCGGTTTTTCCTGTTGATCGATCCAAAATCGCAAACGCCGGTTTTTTTATAAGCAAATTTATATCGAGCAGGTTTGGTATCTTAAACTGCATGGAGAAATCTGAAACCAAATAGTTTTTTGCCAAATATTTTGAAGACTCCCGTCTGGCCCGAAATAAACTGCTTCCGTCAAACCGATTCAACTGAACTTCAATTTCACTTGGACATGCTCCAAACTGGCTTTGACATTCAACCCCGACTTTGATTATAAATGGCAGGATAATGATAATAAGTAACACCAGCCCTGCCAAAGGGTAAACAATTCTCACACTCATATATATTTTCCAATTAAGTCAACTATTTTTTGAGAAGCCAAATTGTCCGGACTTTGTTTCTCCAAAACTTTATCGACTATTTTCTGCCAATCATAAAACAACTCGTCTATTTTATATATTAACGTTCCCGAAGAAACTTCTTTTTCCGTCAAAATTCTTGCCAACCCAAAATCTTCCGCATACTTGGCGTTTTTGTACTGTTCGTCCATGTAAGTTCGGGGTAGCGGAATAAGGATCGCAGGACGTTTAATGTAAAGAATTTCAGAAACTGTGCTTGCGCCCGACCTCCCTATAATCAAATCACTCTCTCTGTAGTAACGAGGCATCTCTCTCGGGTCGACAAATGCCAAAACTTTATACTGCTCATTACCCGCATCTTTATATTTTCTAAAATCCCGTTCTCCAGTAATATGGATAACCTTGTATTTTTTAATCAATTTGGGAATAATTTTAGACACCTCCTCATTAATAAACTCCGAACCGCGCGATCCTCCAACAACCAATATTGTCTTAACCGCTCCAAGTTTCTTTTTTGGACTTACGCTCAGCATTTCCGAAAGAATGGGGTTACCGGTCACTGTTGATTTACCTTTTGGGAAAAGGCTTATGCTTTCACTTCGTGACAAGGCTATTTTGCTGGCCAAAAAAGCAGATATAAGATTTGCCCTGCCTGCTACTGCGGTTTGCTCATGTAAGATAATTGGTATCCTAAGTATCCATCCCCAAAATATAACCGGAAACGAGGAAAAACCTCCAAAAGACACTACAATCTTCGGCTTCAATTTAATTACGAACCACAAAGCCTGAATAAAACTAAAGGGAATGTTTAAAAAAAGCGGGATTGTATATAGAGTAAACTTTGTCTGCAATTTTCCCACGATTAACGGGTAAAATTTAACCCCAATCTCCGGAAATATTTTGTATTCAAGAGTGGTGGCACGATTGCCGGGTACCGCATATTTGGAACCAATCCAACTAATCTTTATATTCGGGAATCGGTGTTTCAACTCTTGAGATACGGCCATGCCCGGTGAGGCGGCGTGCCCACCGGTTAAAACAATTCGCAATTCCTTGTCATTTAGAGCGTCTATGTTTTTCTGCGTGTCCATATTTGCCTATGTTAAGTAGTATACCGCATGCACCCATGATCATCACCAAACTGCTGCCACCATACGATATAAACGGAAGAGGAATTCCTGTAAGAGGAACCAGCGCGACCATTGAACCGATATTTAAAAATGCCTGCCACCCAATCCAACTGGTAATTCCGATAGCCAAAACTTGTGAGAATTTATCGGGAGCCGAAATTGCTATTTTTAAACCCTTATAAACAAAATAAGCAAAAAGTGCAATTATCGCAATCGAACCCAGGACACCAAGCTCTTCCGCAATAACGGCAAAAATTGAGTCGGTAGAGGCCTCAGGCAAAAACAAATATTTTTGTCTTGAGGCCCCCAGCCCCACTCCGAATAAACCGCCAGAACCAAGTCCCAGAAGAATTTGCCGGATGTGGTAACTTTTTCCCAGAGGATCTCTGGTAGCTTCAAAAAAAGTTAAGAGCCTCTCTTTTCTATAAGGAGAAACAAGTATCAAACCCAGCGTACTAACCCCTGCAGCTGCAAGGGCGCCTGAAAAATGTAAAAAATTAATCCCGGAAACAAAAATTTGGCTTAAAGCCGTCAATGCTACCACCAAGGTAGTACCCAAATCCGGCTGAAACATAATTAACCCGGCTGACATTATAACCGGAGCAAAGTAAGATAAAGTGTTTTTGTTTTTCGAAGAAACCTTGGCCAAATACATGGCCAGGCTCAATTTAATGAGCTCAGAGGGCTGAAGTGAAAAAAAACCGAGCGGGATCCAGCGCCGGGCTCCGAATGCCTTAAAACCAAAACTTGGGAAAAGAACCACCACAAGAAGGGCGACTGAAACAAAAAAGAATGGTGTCGCAATTTTTCCCCAAAAGGTATATGGAATAAGCGAAGCGGTAAAAAAAACAACCAGCCCAATCCCTGCCCAAACAAGTTGCTGTTTGAATAAAAAAAACTTATCTCCGTATACACTTAATGCTTGAGGCGCAGAGGCATCAGCGACTGCCACCAAGCCAACAAAAACAAAAATGAGAATCAGTATAAGTAAACCCCTATCAACAGATCTGGTTTGTTTTGAAAGTATTCCCACGGGGCTAAATTGTTGCTAACCAAAGACCAAAAATCGCAAACATCACTCCGGCAATCCAGGCTCTCATGACTATTTTAGGTTCCTCCCAGCCCAAGGCTAAAAAAGTATTGTGCAAGGGGGCAAGAGGCAGAATCGGCCTTTTAAGTACTTTCCAGCCAAATATCTGAACAGCGGAAGAAATTGCTTCGATAACAAAAATTCCACCAATAACGAAAAGGGCCACTGCATTGCCGATGAGAAGTCCGATCACGGCAATTGTCGCGCCGAAAGAAAGTGCCCCCGCATCTCCCAGAAATACTCTGGCAGGCCAGATATTGAAGTATAAAAAGGCCATCAGAGCCCCTAGCCAAAGAGCAATAAACATCGACAGAGGGGTGTCCAAAACACCGGCGGCAAGAATTATGTAGGCAAAAAGATAAATCATGAGTAAGCCCGAGGCGAGTCCATCCAGCCCGTCTGTAAAATTGAATGCGTTATTGAAAAAAATTATTATTGCGGCTGCAAAGGGAATGTACCACAGCCCTAAGTAAATAGTCTTATCGATAAGTGGAATGTGGAGAATGTTAATCCCCAAATATTGATTGAGGAAAAATCCCACTGCAAAAGCTAATAATACTTGCAAGATCATCTTTAGTCCTCTCCCCAACCCAATCCACATCCCCATCTTTCCGGGAATGGCCTTACCGAATATTTTTACATAATCGTCGAGTAAACCAAAAAGTCCAAACGAAATAAAAGTAAAAAAGATCACGAAAAGTTCCCCCCGTATGTCATAAGCGGCTTTAATATAGACTCCCATACGGGCCGTCAGTGGAAAAAGAATTGCAAAAAGTACACATACAATGGCAATAATAAGAATTCCCCCTCCCGTGGGAGTTCCGGCCTTTTTATCATGTAGCTTGTCAAAAAGAGATTGTTTCTTTGCCCCTTTCCCCTCATTACGCCTAAGCATCTTGAGCTTATACAGGAGGTTAATAAAAGGAACTATCAGAAGACTGGCAACGGTAAACGAAAATATTAGAATTCCCAAAACTAAAGTGATCGCACTGCGAATATTCATATACCCGTAAAAATTATAACATCAATGGTCAGGTTGTACACCAAAATATGGAAACAGGTCTTTCGCAATCAAATACCATAGAGGAGCTGCGGTTTCAGAGGCCCACGGAGAACTTGTGGGGGACTGAAGGGTAACTAGCATGATAAACTTTGGCTTACCAACAGGTGTAAAACCAATATACGAGTGGTTGGTGTTTGTGGGATCATAGTGTCCGGCAACCGGAATCTGAGCCGTACCGGTTTTTCCTGCAACGGTGAAGCCTTTAACATTAGTCCATTTTGATTCTCCCGAGCTTGCCGCAGCAACCATCATCTGTGCCATTTCAGCTGCAGACTTTTCACTGATTATTCTTTTTGGATCTTCCAATTTTACTGTTTCGTTCCATTCCTTCCCGCGAATTTCGGTTACCACTTTCGGAGACACTAAATACCCGCCATTGGCGATGGCGGAAACGGCTCTTATCATCTGTATTCCCGTGACTGCTATTCCCTGTCCAAAACTGGCAGTGGCAACATCCACCACATTCCATGTTCCCCTTTTTCGCATTCTCGGAGAGGACTCTCCCTGCAAATCGACGCCTGTTGGCTTTCCAATACCAAATTTGTCCAGATAATCGTAAAGATTGTCTGCTCCCAGTTTTTGTCCGACAAATGCCATACCTACGTTGTCCGAGTTGACAATGACGTCCGTCATGGTTGACTCCGCATGGTATTTATTATTCCAAGTTTTTATCTGATATTTGTCCAGGCTAAGCGGACCGTCACAAATATCACATACCGTGTCCGGAGTCACCACACCGGCATCAAGCCCCGAGGCCATAATCAGAACTTTAAAGATACTGCCTGGCTCGAAAGAATTGGAAATAAGGGGGTTTTTAAAAAGTGAATCGTTATACTTGTTGTATTCCATTGGGTCAAATGAAGGAGATGCGGCCATTGCGATTACGTTGCCTGTAAAAGGGTCCATAATAATCGCCGAGCCGCCAATTGCACCGTATTTTTCTATCCCATCCGAAAGCTTTTGTTCCAAGAGTATTTGAATCCTTTTGTCGATACTCGTCACAAGATCTACACCGTTTACGGCTGTAATCTCGTGTCCGCCATCTAAAAGGATTGGCACGCCGCGAACATCTTCCTGCCGCCCTATAAATCCCGGCTTGCCGCTTAATGGAAGATTGTAATAACCTTCGAGTCCAAAGTATCCCAGGTCAGTTCCGTTTTCATCTTTTCCGACGAATCCTAAAAGTTGTGCTGCTGAGGATGCCTCAGGGTAGTAACTTGCTTCCTCAGGCTCAAAGCTAATTCCGGGAATACTCATTGCCTCAATATTTTTCTTTACTTCGTTATCGACCTTTGTTGCCAGGGGAATCCAAGAACCTTTCCTGGATAGTAGGTCAGTTAAACGAGCAAAATCAGCATCTTTCAAAAGGGGGATAAGTTTATCAGCAATGGAATTGGGTGAATTCTTGAGTAAATTTGCGTTGGCTATGAGTCGCCATGCACCGGTTCGAATTACCCAATAACTACCATCACGAGCTATTATGTTTCCTCTGGGTGCGGATGTTATTTTTGAGGTGCTGTATTGTGACTGCGCAGCACGGGAGAGTTCAGACCCCTTAACAACCTGCCAATAGAAAAGCCTTACTGTTAGTCCCAAAAAAAGAATCGCGAAAACTGCAATAAGGACTCTAATCTTAACAACCATAATTAAGGAAGCTTTGCAACCGGCGCAACTTCTGCGACGTAAATCAAATTCTCAGGTTTAACAAACCCCAGCTCAACACCCTTTTCCTGAAGTTGAGCTATTGAAAGCGTCTTTACTAAAGAGCCGTCCAAAACCTGTTTTTGATCCGTAAGTGTGCTCCCCGTTTTTTCCAATCTGGATATTTCCACTCCGGTCGTTGCCGTCTCGATTGTCAGAAATATAGAACTCACTGCCAATACCACTACCGTTCCTATAAGAATAATGTTTTTCATGTTATATTTTTTCCTACAATTGTCATTATTGTGACAAGTGCTACAAAAATCTTGTTTCAAGATTTTTCTATTACTCGCATTTTTGCACTCCTTGCACGCCTATTGACTGATACTTCGGTTATACTCGCCCTAACGGGCGAAAAAGTTATCAGGCGTGCCTGCAGACGTAAATTTTTTTCTTTAAAGAATTCTTTTACGATTTCGTCTTCTTTAGAGTGAAAACTTATGACTACGATGCGTCCTTCTGGCTTAAGTAAATCAAAAGCCTTAGGTAAAACTTCTCTTAAATTATCAAGCTCGCTATTGACTGCAATCCGTAAGGCTAAAAAAGGTAGTGTTCCTTCTCTTAGCCCCGTTTTGCCGGTTTTTAATCCCTCGCAAATTTCAAGTAAGTCAGAAACTTTTGAAATCGGCTTAGCTGCCCTTGAGTGTAATACCCTACCTGTTATCCATTTTGCCGCTCCCGGTTCAAGAGTAACTGCAAATAAATCTTCTATCTGATCCTCCCGCAAAACATTAAGAAGGTCACTTGCTTTTACACCCTGGGTATTTGGGTCAAGACGCATGTCAAGATCTGCCTCAGGATTTTCAAATGAAAAACCTCGTTCAAGATTTTTAAGATGGATATTACTTACCCCTAGATCAAAAAGTACTCCGTCAACCTCTGGAAAGTCATTTTCTTTGGCTATTTTGTCAATGGTTACGAAGTTGCCTTGAACCAACTTGATGTTTTTTAGGCCCTTCATGCGCTTCTTGGCAACTGTTATCATTTCCAAGTCAGCGTCAATTCCCAAAACCATTCCGCCTTTATTGGCTATTTCCAAAGTGTGTCCACCTGTTCCAAGTGTTGCGTCTATGTATGACGAGCCTTTTTTAACGTGCAACTGATCAACTACTTGTCCAACCATTACCGACTGATGGTACGAATTTTTCATTTTTCTTTTTTTGACAGCTCTTCGATGTATTCCGGTGCCTCTTTTACAATTGTCTTTACTTTTTCGTCCCAAATCTGCTTTTCCCAAACTTCTACTCTATCTCCCACCCCCAGGAAATAAATATCTTCTGATAGTCCTGCGTACTTAACCAGGTCTTCTGGAATTACTATTCTTCCCTGATCATCCGGGACCACCTCAAAGGCGGAGCTAAAAATGAAATGCTCCGATCCTCTAACGGGAGCTGTGATAAGCCCCTGTTTTCCCGTAACCCTTGTTAAAAGTGCATTTAATGAGCTTTCAGCCACTAATACCAGACATTCTTCGTACCATTTGGCAATAACAATATTTTCTCCCAAAGCCTTCCTTAGGGGCGCTGGTACACCCACACGATGATTGGTAGCCAGCTTTGCCGGATATGTTCCTAGAAGCATATGAGTTGTTCCAATAGCAATAATTTGAGCCGGGCAGGTTCATATTAATAAATGGCTTATGGTTTCTTGTCCCGTCAGACCGCAGCTCGAGGCGCATTCGAACAGAATCTAAAGCCGAGAGCTAAGATCCTACGGGAACTCCATTCCTCACCATTATTAACCATAATGATACGTTTTCACGAGGATGTCAAGGCCCAGTGAAGTGGTTTCACGCTTCACGGGCCGTAGATCCTGAGCGAACGCAGCGAGTCGAAGGATCAAGAAGTTCTTATTGATTCACAACTTCCCCACTATGGGGCTTGCCGTCTGAAGCGAATACTCCGTATCCGTTTTGCCATACTACAGACATTGAAGACTTGGGTTCAACAAATGTGGGCATGATTATAAAAAACACACCCTTTGCTTCCTTGTCTAATGTGTACTTAAACTTTCCGTCAACAGAGGTCAGCTCGGTAACTCCCGACTGCAAGTGAAAATCAGTCGAAATCTTGCCCAATGACTTGCCGTTTTTATCTCTAAACGTAACGGTCATGGTGCCTCTTTCTACTCCGGCATCATACCTGAACTTTCCTGATGATTCAGAACCCATTAGAAGTTTTCTCTCTATGTCTTTACCGTCCAGTTTGACTGCACCGGGAACTCCTTGCTGGCCACCATCGCTGGTGTTATATACCAAAAGGTAGTCCATACTAGCCGCACCGGCTACTTTAATCTTTTGAACTTTAAAATCCAGCCAATGTCCATCGGAACCACTGACATCGGGATTCTTTGTAGGGGTAAGAGTAACTACCGGCCACTGGCTTTGCGGAAGTTCGAGAACGATTTCCTCTGCTGTCTGTTTCACCTTACTTCTGGAGCTTCGAATTATGGCGAAAATAACACCTACAACAACCAAAACGCCTACTCCGATTAAAATTAACGGAAGATACTTTTTCATCAGATTAATCCATTTTGGAAATATTCTGACAATTTGTCAATGGCAATCCGTTCCTGTTTGACCGTATCACGATCCCGGACCGTGACCGTATCATCATCAAGACTCTGAAAATCAACCGTAACGCACCAGGGAGTCCCAATTTCGTCCTGCGCAAAATATCTTTTACCGATGTTTCCCCTGTCATCCCAAACTGACGAGTACTTAGCACGCAGTAAAGAGTACACAGATCTGGCCTTTCCGACCAGTTCCGGTTTATTTTTGAGAAGAGGAAATACTGCAACTTTATAAGGAGCGAGTTTCGGATTAAGTTTTAATACAACTCTTTCCCCATCATCGTGATAGGAATCAATCAAAAAGAACAGTAGTGCCCTGTCTACTCCTCCAGAAGTCTCAATCACCCACGGGGTATATTCTTCGTTTGTCATTTCGTCCTTATATTTTAAACCGTGGTTTTTCAAATCAAAATCTCCCCTATGGTGAATTCCTTCAAATTCGCTCCAGCCAAAAGGAGCTTCATATTCAATGTCGGTAGCATACCGTGCATAATGCGCCCTTTTTTCCGGTTCATGATCATGAAAGCGCATCTTATCCTTTTTAATCCCCATGTCCATATACCATTCCATTCTTATTTTTTTGAAATCGTTAAAAGTATTTTCACTGTCCTTCTCATCCGGTTTAACAAAATACTCAAGCTCCATTTGCTCAAACTCTCGGGAACGGAAAGTCAAATTACCAGGGGTAATTTCATTTCTAAACGCTTTACCTATCTGGGCAATACCGAAGGGAATTTTGACACGGGTTGAGTCCACTACATTTTTAAAATTGACAAAAACACCTTGAGTAATTTCCCCCCTAAGATATGCCTTTTCTTTAGGTTCCGTTACTCCGAGAAATACCTCGGTCATTAAATTAAAGGTTTTTGGTTCGGTAAATTCTCCTCCACAATCAGCACACTTGTTCTCAATAGTCTCTACTTTAAATCGATGGTGGCATTTCTTACATTCGACCAGAGGGTCGCTGAAGGCTTTCAGATGGCCCGATGTTTCCCAAACCTTAGGATTCATAATAATTGAAGCGTCCATCCCCACCACATCCTCCCGTTCATAAACCATACTCTTCCACCATTCCTTTTTGATATTGTTTTTGAGTTCTACTCCTAAGGGCCCGTAATCCCAAAAACCCTGATACCCGCCGTAAATTTCACTTCCCTGAAAAATAAATCCGCGTCTTTTTGCAAGTGAAGTAATTTTCTCCATCAAGTCCATGCCACAATTATAACTGAAAAACTATTTATTGAGAAGCCAAATGGAGAAATTAAGCACCGCGGCAAAACTTACCCAAACGATATATGGGTAAAGCAAATAACTTGCGGTTTTAGTTACCTTCCCAAAAGCCAGAATGGTTTTAAGAATATAGACCCACATTATGATTATCACAATCAGGGCAAGTGATATGTTTTTTAGCCCAAAGAATATCGGCGACCAGGAAAGGTTCAATATAAACTGAATCACAAAAAGTTTCAGGGCATTCTTAACATGCTTTTTCTTAAATCCTTTTTTCCATACCAGAAAGAAAGAGACAGCGATTAGAATGTAAAGCACAGACCACACAGGAGCAAACAGCCAACTGGGTGGAGTAAAAATGGGTTTATTAAGAGTAAGATACCAACCAAGATCCATCATAAATCCATAGTAGTCCTAATGTATAATAGTTTTCAAGATGCTCGAAAAAATCAAGTCTAATTGGCAAAACATTCTTATTGGATTTCTCCTCTTGGCAATTTTTACAATCGGCTTTTTAGTAGTTTACTACGGATTAAAATCATCCAAGGCAAAAGCTGACATTGCTAAAAACCAGGTCATAAGCCCGGAAGAAACTTCGTACCAGGACGCTTCCCCCATTCCCCTTAAAACCGAAAGTAGCAAAAAAGGAACTTATAATATTCTTTTCCTCGGTTACGGCGGAGCCACCCATGAGGGTTCAATGCTGACCGACAGCATTATTGTTATCCATATCGATACAAATATTAAAAAGATTTCCTTAATTTCTATCCCCAGGGATCTGTGGGTAACGGGAGGACGGAAAATTAATGCCGAAGGCTCAAGTCTTGGTTTTGGTAATATCGGCAGTACCATTAAAAATGTAATAGCTCTTCCCATAAACTATTATGTTGCTGTAGATTTCGGGGGATTTGTCAAAATGATAGATAGTTTGGGAGGAATCAGTGTTCAGGTTCCCACAACTTTCACCGACTCTTTTTACCCCAAAGCCGGAGAGGAAAATAATACTTGCGGGAAAAGTCAAACGGAAATTTCGACGCTTAAGGCAAAATATTCCGGATATGAGCTTGAAACGCAATTTACCTGCCGTTACGAGCAAATACATTACGATAAAGGGCCGGCAAACCTGGACGGAGCGGCGGCGCTGAAATTTGTCAGATCCCGTCATGGCGACAGTGACTTTGCAAGGTCCCTTAGACAATTCGCGGTATTAATAGGTATAGAAAACAAACTGATTTCGACCCAAGGGGCAGGAAAACTCGATAGCGTGATTAATACTATTTTTAAATTAGTTAAAACCGATCTAAACGCAGGAATCATTAAAACTTTGATTCAAACTCTGGGAGATGCGAAAGCTTACAATGTTAAGCAGATTCAAATAACGACAAGTAATCTTCTTAACGAAGGAAAATCCGGTGACGGAGCATATATCCTCGTTCCAAAAGCGGGTAACTTTGATTTTTCGGAAATCCAAACTTTCATCAAGACCAACTTGGAATAGTTAAGCGGCAAGGATGTAAACATCCTGACGGGTATCGCTAACTCCAACCTTCTCCCCTTCTCCTTTTAATATCCTTTCGTAAGGAATACAGTTTCTGCAACCTTTAAGTGGGCAAAGGAAGTGTTTTAGTTGTCTTGCGAGTTTTATTCTCCTGGCGACTTTTGAAACCTTCTCATACGCATCGTCCATATTTGGTAGTTTCTTTTCAACTATCCCGTCATCTCTATCTAAATACCAATAAGAGGCTTTAGCTACTTTTTTTGTTTGCGTGTTGGTTGCCAGAAGTAGATAGATGGGTAGTTGGAGAGAATCTTCTTTCTCTTCATACTTTCCGGTTTTAAAATCTATTATGTGCACTGCATTCTTTTTCTCTAAATATTCGAGCCAGTCAATCTTTCCGCAAAGAATGATGTTATCCTCCTCTGAGAGGTAGTAATTCGGTAATCCCATTGAACCGGTTTTTATCTTTATGGCTTTATTTAATATCGGACCGGGTTCTTCTTGCAGATTAATAAGCATTCGGATAGCTCTTTCTTTGTATTCCATTTCGATGTTGTGATCACTAAATCCACCAAGTTTTCCTGAATTTTTTTCCCATACAGGATCTAATCTTTTAACAAGAGAGATCTTTAGACGATCGGTAACCGGAAGAACCGCGAGAGACTCGATTACTTCGTGCACGGCGCCTCCCAGCGCCATTGGTGGCGTTACAATCGCCATTTTATGCCCCGTCTTTGGGTCTTTATAAACATTCCGCAGGAAGTAGCCTCTGGGACATTTCAAAAAATCAGAAATACTACTGTGTGAAACCCAGGTAGCCGTATATTTGTCAGGTGTCGGAATGGTTTCGGGAGACATTTAAATTTTCTTAAGCGAGGATAAAATTGAATCGATTTGATCAAGAACCGTTTGGGTTGGAACTGCCGGTGTTGACACAGAAATATGCCCAAAACCCGTTGGCTGACCATAGCCACCTGATTGCAACTCACAAACAGTAAAACCCGTCCCTCCACCGTCGGCCTTACCCCTTCTTAATTTATCTCCGGTTGCCGTTGTTATACCCACAAAACTTGCAAACCGGGAGCTTGGCCCCTCCTGGTCGGGATCGCCGGGGTATAAACATGGCGCTCCACCCGTCGCTGCTTGATAAATTGTAATTTTATAACTGCCTTTCGTAAGAATTAATTTATCAATAGCGATGTCTCCCACCGGAGCTGCTTCTTTTGAATATGTCCAGTCGGTTGGAACGTCAATAGAGTAAACTTTGAAAACCAAAATTCCTCCGGCTTTAACCACTGTAAATCCGGCCGTAGGACTGGCAGAGGGAGACGCAACGGGAGCCAACGATGGCGCATTCAAGACTTCTATATTTTCCACAGAAACAGCCTGAGGTTTATTAAAACTAACAGTCGGCAACCAGCCTTTAAAATAGGCTGTGACACCCATACCGACTATTAATGCAGTCAAGATAATAGTTATTGCGTATTTCATAGAAACAATTTACTTTGGGATATTGTAACTCGGTTTTCTCACAAAAAACAGAGCCACACCTATTATTACAAGAACCGTACCGATTATCGACCACGTTTTCATAAATTCCTTAATAAGAGGCGGTAAAAGGTTACCGGCTAAAATGTTAGCCAAGGAAGAATTGTTTGATAAACCATCTGACGATAAGGTTTTTAAACTTCCTCCAATTTTAGAAGCGATAAGAGTCAAAATACCCGATGAAAAAACGGCGATTCCCGGAGCCGTCAACCTACCACCCTCCTTAACCAAAAGAACTAATAAAATTAGGATAACTGCGAGAACCGAAATCAAACCCATAAAGACAAATGTTGCCGACCTTCCCAAACTTCCCAGCTCCTTCAGTGGAAGACTTTGATAGTTTTGATAATTAAACTTGGTAAGTAAGTCCTTGAGGGGTATTTCACTTTGAATTCCGATTAGGTTTTTGGGTAGTAAATTTTTTGGAATAATACTAACGGGAATGTAAGCAATAACTTGCGGCGTTCTTCCATTGACAAAGGATAGAATATTTTGAATGTTTTTCCCAATAAAATCCTTAAGATTTTCTGTTGTTATTAAATCCGTTAAAACTTTTACTTCGTTTTTGCTACCCCCTTCTTTTTCAATTTGAGATTCAAGAGAGTTTTTAATTACTACGGTGAGATTTTGGTAAACATTGTTCTTTTCAAAAGACCTTTGCCAAAAATTATAATCAAGAAGTTGGAACTTAAAAGTGGCCGTGAGGAGACCAATAAAAGATATCAGTACAAAGAAAATAATAAGAAACGCAGATGCAACCGATCTCATTAAAATAATTATATCCTAAAAGAGACTGTTTTGGATATTTGAATCCGAAAGTACGGGGTAGCTAAAATCCAGTTTTACTTCATGGGTTTCATTCCAAAAATCAATGTACTTTAAAGACGCAGTCTTTAAGGCTATGTCATAAATATCTCGAGTAATAGCGACGTCCATCTCGCAGTATTTTTTTAACTTCTCCAAACTAGCAGAGTCATGTGCATCCCAATACTTGATAGCATTCTCACCGCTATCGTTCTTTCTGGTTCCGAGTGTGGCTTTAGCTAAAGAATCCAGAGAAACCCTTTTCCCTTCAACTTTTTTAATCTCATCCATAATGTCAAAATGCTTAAGTTTGGCCCAATGAGGAGGAAGATATGGGGAAAGAGCCGGAACATCAAATCCGATTGAATTAAAACCGATAATTCTGTCCGCTTTTTCAAAAAGTTTAAACATCTCATCAAAGTCTTTCTCCCAAAAACTTTGCATCTTGCCCTCGACTTCTTTCAGATTCTCGTCGAGAGTTCTGGTGTAGACAGAGGTTATAGAAACACCGAATTTGGCAGGATCATACCCCGTCGCCTCATCAAAAAACTTTTTTGTTTCAGTATCAAAAATAACTTCAAATTTAGTGATCATGAAAATTTATTTACCCAGTTTGTGTGAAGATTTTACAGAACCCAGAAAATTTTCTCCAGTAACAACCTTTTTACCTGTTTTCATCTCCAATTCGAGACGGGCATTTTTAGCAACCCTACCACCTTTTTTGGCCGGAACAATATTTTCCCTAACTCCTTTTGTATTCATTATTTCTGCTATTTGGCGTGTAGAAAATTCAGCAAGAGCGGTGAAAATTAGTTCAGCTTCACTCATGTGATCACGCAAGTTTTGAGTTTTTATATTTTTCAACTTTTTATGCTCTTTGACTGTTAAGTCGCTCCACTCTTTGTGAATAATGTTTGTAAGTAGCGCATATTCTTCCTGTTTGATTATCTTATGAGTTGCCCAATAATCAGTTAACTTATTTCTGGTTTCCTGACCCATCATTCTTTGTTGAATCCATTTCCCGCTCCTGCCCATCCTTTGCCAAAAGTCCCTGGCGCGATTTAAAGATCTTTCGGGATCAGAAATATCTTGTACTCTTTCATAACCAACTTTAGCGAGCCAGAGTTTAATCGGCTCTGCGTTTGGACTAGGAATTGACTGAATTAAGCGAAATAAAACTTCTGTATCCGCCGTGTCTGTTAGATATTTTTTACCGTCTGAGGAGTCCATTTTCAGTTGTACGATTTTTTCGTACAACTGGCTTCCCTCGTGTTCTAATTTTCTTTTTAAATCCGCCCAATACCTTCTTGGTATAGAGCTTCCCGTTAGCACGCCAATTATATCTACCACAGAAAAATACCATTTTTCACTTTTTTCATCCCAGGCTCTCCTGATTTTTGTACCATTAAATACTGCAAGTTTAGAATCCATGTTTCTAATTATACGCTAGCCACGTTAGATGCGACAGCTATCTAACAGTGAGCCGAAGTTGGAAAAAAGGAGAAATCTAAGCTACCCTATTTTGAGGTTTGCCTTTTACTACTGCTGCTAAGTAACTTATCCAGATTATGTTGATTTATAAATCGTATGGATTACCTTCAGGATCTCTTATTTTTATATTGATTACAAATCTTTTAACTTCTTCTGCTATTGCCACCGGCAATTCAAAAGTCCACTCATTCCTAGCTGTTTCTTCATCTGTCACAACCCACATACCCGTAGGCTCCGATAGATCCAAAAACATACCAATTCCCTCGGCAACCTGCCCGTCATTGCAGATTTTTAAAAGATCCATAATTTGACCATCTTGAGAAAGTTGCTCTACAACTTCATATCCCAAATCATAAAGACTTATTCTGTCAGTGGCGAAAGTTGGATCGCGGTCTATTAGCATTGTGCCCATATAGTACTCCAAATTCTTTGAAGATCAATGGCAAAAAATTCAGAAGCAATTTTATTTAATTGTCGACTATAGTACAATGCGCCATGAGTTTGGAATTTAACTATAAAAATGCGGTTAGATTTGCATTAGCAGCTACCCTGCTAACTAACGCTACCGCTACCTATGTACAACGTCCAGAAACAGGTAGGGCATTTAGTGCTTTAGGAGGGTTAAATCCCAATTGCCAGGAAATTATTCCCAGTCTCCGTCATTACGATATGATTGCAGTTTTCGGTGCCGGGACTTACATTGATGAAAATGATATTAACCAACCAAATAGTTTCCAGACAGAAAGATTAAAAATGGCGGCAGTTGCAGTTGTAGCAGGATTTTCCGATAAAATCCTGCTTGTAGATGGCGGGGATGGATCTGTAGAAAATGCCTCTATAGAACTACTTGAAAATTATATTTACGAAATCTCTTTTGGTCAAAATACTTTAAATCGCGACAAAGTAAAATCAATCCAAAATTCACTTAATTCTGCAGAAAACGTTCGGGATCTGGGGTTATATATGAAAACAAATGGTTTAACGAAAGTTTTGAGTATTACAGATTTATTTCACTACAACAGACTCAAATTATTGGTTGAAAATTATGATATTACGACTGATATTGCTCCTACCGAATGTCTCGCTATCGAGTACATGCCAGGTGATTTACCATATTTAGTTGAACGAAGTTATTCTCCGGAAATGTTGAAGATGGTATTAAAAGAAAAGATCGCCATTCTTGAGCTGGCAATCGATAAAAAAGGAATTTTGCCTATAGCAATAAAAACCTTTCTCAACGAGCTAAATGTAAGTAGAGAAAAATGAAGCGATTGGACTTTTTATGTCCCGGGAAAAATAAGCGAAAGAGAATACATAAGGGCAACTCCCAATATGACCAGTGATACTTTTTTAAAAGTCCTTTCACGGCTGTCGTGTTCTCCTATTTCAGGTAAAAAGTCTGATGCGCCTAAATATAAAAAGATTCCGGCTGCAATTGCCAAAAGGATTGCTATTTTTTCTTCTGCTCCGTTTGGAACAAAGAAATAGACAAACATCGCCCCCGGGATTGTAGTAAGCGAAGAATAAAAATTTGCAAAGAAGGTCTTTTTTCTTGACCAACCTCTTGAAACCAAAACTCCAAAATCGCCGATTTCGTGCGGAGTTTCGTGTAAAAATGTTGAAAAAGCTACTACTACCCCAAAACTAGGGTTTGTCATATAAGCAGCTCCTATTGCGACACCGTCAATGAGGTTGTGTATCGTATCGCCAAGAATTACCAAAGGAATGGTGGCTTTTTGCAGTGTGGAACTGTGTCCATGTTCCTCGTGATGGTGAAGTGATGCAAAATATTTTTCAAATATAAAGGCTCCCAGAAAGGCCAAAAGAACGTATAGAAATCCTCTGTTTCCTATTACTCCTATAACCTCGGGGATAAGATGGAGTAAAGAAACGGAAAGAAGCACTCCCGCCGCAAATGGAACTGCATAGATAGAAAGCGTTCTTGCCCATTCCCTCTTAACCAAAAAAACAACCCCTCCAATAAGACCGGCTACACTTCCAAGAAATGCCAAAACCAATAAACCAATTAAAGAACCATTCACGGAGTTATTTTAACATTATTTTACCGACACGCACAGAATTAATTTGTCTTTCAATAACCTCTTCCAATTTTTCGTCGGCATTTTCCAATTTTTTACCGTGTGGCCAATACCCCATCAAAATAAGAAGTTCGTTTAGAAAATCCTCGCGGAGTTTTTTTAACTCTACTGCTGTCTTTAAATCATTTAAATATTTCAGAATCAAATTATAAAGCTCGGGGTTTGATTCCTGTTCGTGAGTAATGCGTCCGATAACTTCCGAAAAATAATAACTTAGCGATATTTTCTTAAGACTTTTTCGTACTTCCTTAAAATCATCTATAACTTCAGCCTCTGTCATTAAATCTATTCCACGCCCTATAACCGTTTGGAACCTGACTTGATTAAAAACTTCAATATGACCCCTTTTCTTGCTTTTTGGACGTCTTATCCCTTTTGCCATTAAAGCAATTCTGCCATAGTCTTTGCTATAAACAGAAAGAATTCTATCTGCCTCACCATAATTTTTTCTGGCAAGAACTATTCCTTCCGAAGTATATGAACGCGCCTTCATGCGCTAATTATCAATTATTAATGATCAATTTACAAATAAAGATTAATGACATCCTCCCACGACCTTATGGTCAGGGCTTCGCTTCTTTTTCTAGAGGATGACCGTCAGCGTTCAATTCATCTGTAAGCTCACGCTTATAGTTTTCTTGAATGCTGTCATAAATTGAAAATTATATCGCCATTTTAATCTCTTTGTCCATTTTGAGGTAGAACTCATCCATTTTTTTGCCAAATTTTAGAGTGTATAAGAAGCCGTCCGTTCCGGGTTGTTTTTGAATAAAAAGTTTATATTCTTTGGAAACCTGAAATGGCAATGTATATTTAAACGTCACTTTAGCCATACCCTCAGGACGAAGTTGAAAGTAACCGGCAAACACTGTTTTTCCCAAATCTTCGTACGGCTCGGCTTTTGCTTCCAATCCTTCCGAGGTAATGAGTTGGCTTCCTTTGGGAACATATACTCTGACCCAAGTCGGGAGAATGGAATTTAACCAGCCGTCCTGCTTTTCAGGATTCTTATATGTAATTGTAACCGTTTTGGTTACGATTCCATTCTCAATAACAATGTCCTGCTCAACCTCCTCCGAAGCATAGAGATTAGATTTACGCCCGCCAAGGTTTGCATCGTTAATGTGGAGATAATCCCCATCATAATCTATGAGTGTTCCCCCAAGACCGAAGTCACTCATTGCTTTTTGCTTATCCCCGTCCATCATGTAAAAAAGGACGTGTTTTTCAAGAAGAGATCTGTATATTGACTCAAAAAGAGGTGCGAGTTTGTCTTTCGGCTGGCCCATAGCATTACTCAAAACTGAATTCATCAAGGGACCAATTATCTTCTTGCGGTTGTCGGAATTCTTTGGTTTTTGAAGTATTACCCCCGTTAGTGGATCCCAAATAATCGGACCTTCGACATCAGCAAAACTTTCAAGTTCGTAAATAACCTGAGCACAGTTACATTCAGGGATAATCTTGGTGCTGAAATCGCCGAAGCCGGGAACCCCGATCGGTCCGATTACATCAAGTATATTAACTAAAAGCTGGGTATCAACGGCAATGATCCCGTCAATACCATCAACCCCCGCCTCCTTAATCATGGGAACAAAGGCCTGCATGCTAACCGCAAAGTCCGGCGACCAGTTCATGTCCCTGAGTCTTAACTTATCAGATAAGACATATGGACCTTTGATATATTGAATGAATGGGTCGGGTGCGGTAATTGAAGGCTTATATTGGGCATCCAAACTGTAGATATCACTTGATAATACCGGGCTAAATTGGGCTTTGTCGACTTTCATTATCGAATAGGCCGTCATAAATCCACCGGTTGGCCTGATCTCTTTATCGTTTTGAAAAAGAACCATATAGGTCCTCGGTGAGTCCATCCCGAGAAGATAGGGTGCCTGTTCAATGACGGGTTTTCCGTCAACGAGGAGTGTTGCCGTCTGGTCGGCAAGCCACTTGGCACTGGTGATATTTGCCCTGATCACCTTACCTCCTAACTTTTTCGGGTACCTGTCAGGGTTAATGGCGGAGATTTCGGAAGATATTATCTTCATCTTTGCAGAAATCTGGTCCATTTTCGGAATAATTTCAGGCAAACTTTTTACAATAAAGTCGATTCTGTCCTGAGCAGTTTTGGCTCCGTCCTCTGCCGCCACACCTTGAAATCCTTCTCCTCTAAAGCCTAAGAGATCAGAATAGGGTTCAATTGTGGCCAGTATTATATCCCCCGCATCAAGCCCGGCCTGGAAAGCGTTGGTAACATGACCCAAATCCGACACATAGGAACCAAAAAAAGGAATGGCTCGACTCCAAGAAAGAAGGGTGTAAGTTGATTTAAATTTGTTTAAATCCTTTCTGGTTAAGTTCAGGTTTGTTTTTATCTGTTCCAAATCCTGAGACTTGGTGGACTCGACAAATCTCCCGACCGACTTTCCAACCACCATCGCCTTTTGAAAAATTAAAAGCGCCGGAATTCCGATTACCAGAAAAAGAAAGGCAAAAACCGCACCACTCCAAATTAGTACTTTTTTCCGTTGTAACCGGAGCCTTGGTTTTCCCGGAATTGCGCTGGTATCTTGAACAGTATTAACCGGTTCAATTCTGGGAATTAAAACCGAATTTTCAATGGGTGGATTATCCATGTAATTAATAATATAACAAATTAGACGGCACCTGCACCGCTAATCATTGCCAGTGGAGTTTTGGCAATAACTAAAATATCAGTCCAAAGCGATTTTTTAAGTGCATAGTCAGCGTCCATCTTTATCCGCTTATCAAAATTAACATTGCTCCTGCCCGTAACTTGCCAAAAACCGGTAATCCCGGGTTTTACAGTTTGGGTTACTTTTACAAATTTTTCGGTACCCGGATATTTCTTTTGCTGTTCTTTTATCTCATCTGCGTGGTATGGCCTTGGGCCAACTATACTCATCTCACCTTTTAACACATTAAAAAACTGAGGTGTTTCGTCTATTGAATACTTCCTGATAAATTTGCCGAATTTTGTCACACGTGGATCTTCGTGAAGTTTAAAGCTCGACTCTTTGTACTCGTTGTAAAGTTTCCTGAACCTTGGATCTTTTGTCAATAAATAGTCAGCTTTAACAGGCATCGAACGGAACTTATAAAGCCTGAAAATCTTCCCATTTTTACCGATCCGCTTCATGTGAGAATTTCCATTTTCAACAAGCGCAGGGCCCGGAGATGTTAATTTTACTATCACCGTGGTAACCAACATAACCGGAGAGAATATGATCATCAAAACCACCGAAAGAACTATATCCATAATTCTTTTAATAAAGTCGTACAACATATTGGGCAGAATTATACACTAAGTCAGAGCTAGTTTTCTGTTTTTGATCTCTTTAAGAGCCTCTCCAACTTGACCTGATTGGTTCTTTTGACAAATCAATAACACATCGCCGGTATCAACAATTACTAAATTATCTACGCCAACAAGTGCAATAATTTTATTGGGGTCATCAAGCTTCACAAAATTATTTTTGCCATTAAGATCAACTATGTTTTCCGTAGTTTTATATAACCCTTTCTCTTTTAGATATTTATCCAAAGATTCAAAAGTACCAAAATCTGTCCAAGTAAAGGGTAGTTCAACCACTAATGATTCACCTGCGGCGTGAACTTTTTCTGTAACATCTTCAATTGGTCCCGGTGGCATCTTGGCATATTCAACTTTTATGTCTCCACCATTTACTATTTTCATAAGAGGCTCATACCACTCAAGTTTGTATTTCTGCAACATATTAAGTAAATTTCTCGGTGTCATACAGGTGTGGTTGGTGTGCGCTAAAGCATTATCTTGGACGATCAGCTCCTCCGTTTGTTCTTTGGTACTGCGCCAAATAAATTTATCAACTTTATAAACCCCAACATCTCCTGCTGACGTAACTTTCTCTCCTTTTATTAAATAGTCAATTCCCATAACTGAATATTTAGACTTGAACCCCCCCGTAATGTATTTTGTTTCTTTTCGTGCTAAAGAGTCACAAACTATCATCATTTTAATGAATTCTGGGACAGGCTCACGCAAATCGTCCACTTGAACAATCATAAATGGCTCATCAGGTAATCCTTTTTTATACAAAAAGGCCGCTATCAAACCTGTCGCAGGTCCTTGATTTCGCATTTCTGGCTCAACAATGAAATTTCCGACTGGTATTTCCGGCACTTGTTTTTGTGCCACAGGAACCTGATCTTCGTTAGTAGAGATATATATTTCTTCAGGTTTGAATTTGGTCCTTAAACCTTCGTAGTTAAGTTGAAACAATGATTTAGTGCCAATAAGGGGAAGAAAATGTTTTGGCTTATGTTGACGGCTAATTGGCCAAAGTTTGGTGCCAAATCCGCCACAAATGATGACAGGTATCATATATGTATTAGGAATTTTTTCTTAAAAACTGCTTTTGAAAATCTTTTAGCATTGTTTACAAGAGTGTTTCTATTAAATCTCATTTTCTCAAACTTTGCAATTGCGGAGGATAGACTTTCAACCTCTTGTTTATGAAAAAATACGCCCGTTTTGCCGTCAATAACTGTGTCGACGGCTCCTCCTTTTGCAAAAGCTATGACCGGGGTGCCTGCGGCTTGTGCTTCAACCGCCACAATTCCAAAGTCTTCTTCCTGCGGCACAATAAGTGCTTTTGCATTCTCATAATACCCGAGTAATTCTTTCTCGGTAATCTCTCCAACAAATTTTATATTGCGCTTCGCAACGTGTGCCAGTTTATTTCTCTCACTACCCTCTCCTACGATCACCAAGGGGAATCCCAATCTGTTAAAAGCAAGAACAGCCAAATCAACCCGTTTATACGGAACCAGTCTATTTACAACCAAGTAATAACTTCTGTTCCGGTTAATTCTTCGCCTTATATTTTTTACTTCGACGGGGGGAAATATAACCTGAGAGTCCCGATGGTAATATTTCTTTATCCTTTGTTTTACTATGCCTGAGATGGCAATCATTTTATCAGGCCTCTTTGCAGCCGCTACGTCCCACCGCCTTAAGAATGCAACAAATGGCCTTGATATTTGCCAAAAAAATGGAAATGGTTTGAAATAGACGGGCGGGTTTCTAAAATAGAAATTATGAGCACTCCAAAGATATCTTGTGGGGGTTAAACAATAGCAAATATGTAAAGTTCCGGGTCTGGTTTTAATCCCCTTTGCCGCCTCGGATGTAACCGAGATGACGATGTCATACTCACTAAAATCAAACGATTCAAAAGCAATCGGCATTAGCCAGCCAAAAAGTTCATGCAGAGATTTTATAAATGGGATCTTTTGTAAAAAGGAAGTCTTCACCAGAGAAAAAACCTTAGCCCATGGCGCTTTTTTTACATCGTAAACAGAAGTGTAAAGAGGAGCATCCGGAAACATTTCATGAAGAGCGAGAAGAACGCGCTCAGCTCCTCCCCATTTATTCACTCTGTCGTAAACTATTGCCACCCTCCTTTTTAAATGCTTTTTCATAAATATCTAGAGTCTCTTTGGCCATTTTAGACCACGAGTACCGTTTTGCAAACTTTTGGGCAAATTTAATTCTTTGTTCTTTCTCAGATTTAGACATTGTTAGAACTTTTTGCATAACA
Source organism: uncultured Gammaproteobacteria bacterium (assembly GCA_964500695.1). Lineage (GTDB taxonomy): Bacteria > Patescibacteriota > Microgenomatia > UBA8517 > UBA8517 > CAZCNT01. Next base: position 29,937 of record CAZCNT010000007.1, read on the forward strand.
TTTATCATCGATTCAATATTTTTTGGGTCAAAATATATAGCCTTGTCCCGATAAACTTCCCGAAAAACTTCTATATCTGATGCAATCAGTAGAGTGCCGGCAGATATTGCCTCAAGACCGGGGAGGCCGAACCCTTCCGAAAGAGACGGAAAAACAAATGCAGCAGAATTTTTATATAGATATCCGAGTTTATTATCAGGTACAAAACCTAAAAGTTTTACATATTTTTCGGCATTTTGTTTTTTTATACTCTTTTCAAGTCTTTGAGTAAAAATATTCCTCGCTGAAGAAATCATTAAATTTACTGATTGATTATATTTTGTGTTCAATAATTTTACACCCAAAATTAAATTGTTCAGATTTTTATGCGGATATGCGTTTCCTGCGTAAAAAAAATAAGGTTTTTCAATTTTAATATTATTTTTGGAAGATATTTTGGCATCAAAACCTTCGTAAATTACGTTAATTTTTTTATCTTCAATATTATAAAAATCTTCCAACTTCTTTTTTATTGTCTTTGATGGAACAATTATGGATTTCGAATTCCTAATTGCGGCATCAAACACTGTTCTATATCCAACTCTTTTTACTAAGTAAATGGGGGCTGGAAGTGTGGTCGCTTCAAAGCCTTTCTGAGAATGCATCAGAAGGTCGTGGACTGTAACTACATATTTGTCCTTATAAAAGACAGGAATATTAAAATGTAAAAAATGTACAAGATCGGGATTCTCTCCTTTTATTATTGCAGGAAGTTTTATTTGTTCCTCAAAACTGTAGTGATTAATATCTGCCGGAACTTTCTTCCAATTTGTGGGTAAAATAAGTGAGTCAAAATATTTTTTTCTTAAAAGTAGGACATATTCATTTTTTGAATCTATCTTACAAAGTTCAGAAATAAGATTTATTGAATATCTCCCAATACCCGCATTTTCCAAACCATAAAACCGACCATCAATAAGTATCTTCATTATTTTAATAATTTTGCTTTTGTAAATCTGATCAATTTAAGTAGTTTAATTCCCATTAGAACAAAGTAATTGAAAATTACCGGATAATTTTTCCAAAGATTTTTTTTGTAAAAATACTCCATTGAGTTTACCCCTTCCATTTTTCGTTTAATTTGCGTGTCTGAAAGTTTTTCCCGTGAAGCTTTTTTGAAATGGGTGATTGAAACTTCCGGATAATATATCACCTTATATCCTGCTTTTTTTACTTGAAAACTCAAATCCAAATCTTCGCCATCAAAAATAAATTTTTCATCAAGCCATCCGATATCGTCTAAAATCTTTTTCCTGGTCAAAAAAAATGCACCCTCAATGGCGTCGACTTCGTGGGTTTCGTTTTCCGACTTATCCCCGTACCAATACTGTTTTCCCCGTCCTAAAAACAAACGGTTGAAAGAAATCCAAGGAGTTGGAAATCTTCTTCTTGCATCTTTGTCCAATTCGCCGCTAGCAAGAACCAGTTTGCATGTTAGTGCGCCGACTTCTTTGTTGTTATCAAGATATTCAACAGTTTTTTCAAGTGTAGTTTTATGAATCAAAGTGTCGGAATTCAGTAAAAGTACAAATTCGCCCTTAACAATATTTCTGGCTCTGTTATTTCCATTAGAAAAACTAATGTTTGGTCCCTCAATAAGTTTGACCCATGGAAATTTCTTTCTAACCATTTCGGAACTTCCATCACTTGACGTGTTATCAGACACGATCACCTCGTAAGACAATTTTTGTGTATTTGCCTTTATCGATTTAAGACAATTTTCAAGTAAATCCTTGGTATTGTAATTAAGGATTATTATTGATAGTTCAGGATTATCCCCCTTCGCGAATACCCCGGGCGTAAACCCGTGGGTAAGCGAAGAGGCCTCGCTTCGGAGGGATTTCGCTCCCGACGAAGCTTGGGAGAAGATACCCCGACCGTTAGGTTGGGGGGCTTCATTTTTCACTGACAATTTCTTCATAGATTCTGCTTAATTTTTGGGCGCTTATATCCCAAGTGTAATTTTTCCTAACAAAATCCCAGCCGGATGTTCCCAATTTTTGGGCAAGCATGGGGTCTTTCAATATTTTTACTGTTGAGGCAACGAGATCTTCCAGATTATCTTCAACCAGCGCCTCTTTGCCATTTTTTACCCCAAGTCCCTCCGCCCCAACCGTGGTAGTAACTACCGGCAGGGAAGAAGCCATCGCTTCCAAAATCTTCAACCTTGTCCCTCCCGGTCCCCGTATGGGAGTAACCAATACCGTTGATTTCCTGTAAGCATCCCTTATATCCGGCATTCCTTCCGAAACGTCAATGTCATTACTTTTCAAGTTTCTTATATAGTCAGTCATATGCATCCCGACAATCCAAAGTTTGGCTTGGGGAACCTGTTTTTTTATTTTTGGCCAGACTTTGTTTATCAAAAGTTCAACCGCCTCAATATTTTGCAGCCAAGTAAAATTTCCCACATAAAGAACCTTTGGGGGATCAGGTTTTTCTCTTTTTTTACCGGCAAAGTAATCCGTATCAATTCCATTTGGAACTATATCGATGGATAACCCCGGAGAAAGAATTTCCATCT
>CAZCNT010000008.1:0-2004 GCA_964500695.1 uncultured Gammaproteobacteria bacterium
ATTTTGGAATTTCGCGCTTAAGAAGTACACTAGCGCTAGTAGTTAAATATATGCAGAAGCTTCTGATTATTTGCGGGCCGACGGCAATGGGAAAAACTTCATTGGCTATTCGGATAGCCAAAAATTTAGTGGGCCATAGCCCTGAGCGAATGGTGAGTGGAGTCGAATCCAGAGTCGAAGGGGAAATTGTCTCTGCCGACTCCCGGCAGGTATATAGGGGAATGGATATCGGGACAGGAAAGTATTTGCCGGTTGGGTCCCGGATTAGATATCCCTGGTTTTATAAATGGGGATACTATGAAGTTGGCGGAGCGAGAGTTTGGGGGTATGATTTGGTCGACCCAAGAAACGATTTTAGTGTTGCTCAATACATTAAATTTGCCGATAACATTATTTCTGATATTCAAAAAAGGGGTCGCACACCAATTCTTACCGGCGGAACAGGACTTTATATAAAGGCAGTAATTGATAGAATCCCGACAGCGATTATCCCCAGAAACGAAGCCCTACGCGGAAACCTTTCGAGTAAAACCGCGACCGAACTCTATGAGATGCTTTCCCAGATAGATTCGATAAAAGCCGGATCGCTAAATTCATCTGACAAAAGAAACCCGAGAAGATTAATAAGGGCGATTGAGGTGGCAACCTGGATGATCGATAATCGCCAAAAAATTGTCAAAGAGGAGAAAAGAGAACATTTTGATATTCTTTTTGTCGGCCTTAGAACTTCTCGCGAAGCAATTGAGGCGCGAGTTGATGAGAGCATTAGTCTTCGGGTCGAGTACGGAATTAGGCAGGAGATTGGGAAACTTTTGAAGCAGGGAGTTAAGTGGGATTCTCAGGCTCTGATGTCTTTGGGCTATAGGCAATATAGGGATTTTTTTGAAGGCGGGGTTTCTGAAGATGCAGTGATCGATGAGTGGAGGCGTGAGGAGAAAAAGTACGTAAAGCGGCAGATGACCTGGTTTGCAAAGGATAAACGTATAAATTGGTTTGATATTGATGACGGGGGATATCCCAAAAGTGTGGAAAAATTGGTCAAAAAATGGTATTCTACTGATTATGACGAGAAAAATTGAAATTTCCCATAGAACTGTTGTGTTTACGGTTTTTTTCCTGTTGTCTTTGTGGTTTGTCTATTTCATAAGAGACATTATTTTAGAACTTTTTGTGGCACTTCTTTTGATGGCGGTTTTGGGCCCTTTTGTGGATCGGTTAACCAAAATAAAGATTCCAAGAGTAATTTCAGTGGTAATTTCGTACCTTTTAGTTTTTAGTATATTTGGCGGAGTGGTCGCCCTAATTATACCTCCCCTTGTTGATCAAACGGGAAGCTTTGTCGCGGCCTTACCGGGTTACCTTTCGAATATTGGAGTTGCTAAAAATCTAAGTCAAAATGTTGTAAATGAGATTCTTGTGGGATTAGGAAGTCTTCCCGGAGAAATTGTAAAAATTACTCTTTCTCTTTTTTCCAATGTTGTTTCAGTTTTGACGGTTCTTGTTTTTGCGTTTTATATGCTTTTATCCAGAGGTACTTTTGATAATTCCTTGGGACTTTTCTTTGGGGAGGAAAAGAGGAAAGAAATAGGATCAGTTATTGAGGCACTTGAAGTGCGGTTGGGAGGATGGGCCAGAGGGGAATTATTCTTAATGCTTACCGTGGGTTTTGCAACTTTTATTGGACTAAGCTTGATAGGGATTCCATTTGCCATACCTCTTTCAATTTTAGCCGGGATTTTGGAAATTATTCCGTACTTGGGACCGATCGTTGCGGCAATTCCAAGCATGATCATAGGGTTTGGTATTTCTCCACTTACTGGTTTTGGGGTAATGGCCATAACGTTTTTGATTCAACAGGTCGAAAATTATGTCCTAGTACCAAAAATTATGGAGAAGTCGGCTGGCGTTTCGCCAATTGTAATTTTAGTCGCTTTGGCAATTGGGGCACGTCTGGCCGGAGTCACCGGAATGATCATTTCTATCCCGTCAGTTATAGCGCTTCAA
>CAZCNT010000008.1:2104-26922 GCA_964500695.1 uncultured Gammaproteobacteria bacterium
TCTAAAGTAGCGTATTATACCACGGCTTGAAACTATGTGTTAATGTTAAAGAATGTTGGCAAAGATAATCTCTGGAGCAACCATTGGGCTAAATGCCACTTTGGTTGATGTCGAGGTAGACATACCGGGGAGCAGCCTTCCAAGCTTCACCATAGTCGGACTTCCCGATAAGGCAGTTGAAGAATCAAAAGAGCGAGTCAGAAGTGCTATTAAAAATTCCGGTGCGGAATTCCCAGGAGGAAGAATTACTGTTAATTTAGCGCCTGCAGATTTACCTAAAATGGGGCCGGCGTATGATTTGCCAATTGCCTTGGGAGTTCTTATTGCTGCGGGTCAAATTGCGCCTAATGTTTCCGGCTCAATGTTTTTTGGCGAGCTGTCTCTCGATGGGGGCTTAAGGCACACCAACGGAATCCTTCCCATGGCCTACCTTGCTCGCGAAAAAGGAATCAGCCAGATATTTATTCCAAAAGTTAACGAAAAAGAAGCAGCGGTTGTTCCCGGAATTAAAGTTTATGCAGTAGAGTCTCTGCTTTCTCTGGTCAGATTTTTCAATAAAACCATTGAAATTTCTCCTTGTCCAAAAGTCAGTTTGAAAAGTCTGCTTGTCAGAAGCACTGCGGAGTTTGATTTTAGTGAGGTTGTTGGTCAGGAACAAGCTAAAAGAGCACTCGAGATTGCTGCGGCTGGAAACCACAATTTATTTATGAAGGGTAGTCCGGGGTCCGGTAAAACAATGCTTTCAAGGGCCCTACCCGGAATTCTACCAACATTAACCGAGGAAGAAGCTTTGGAGGTTACTAAGATTTATTCCATAACCGGAAATCTGCCGGAGGAGCAAGCAATAATTATCAAGCGCCCTTTCAGAAGCCCGCACCACACAACAAGCAGAATTGGTTTAATCGGCGGTGGAACAAATCCAATGCCGGGTGAAATTTCACTGGCCCATAGGGGGGTTCTTTTTTGCGATGAATTTCCCGAATTTCCAAGACACGTACTTGAAGCACTTCGTCAGCCAATGGAGGATGGGGTGGTGACAATTTCCAGAGCCAAAGGATCTGTTGCATACCCGGCCAAGTTTCTTCTTATTGCGGCCAGTAATCCCTGCCCATGCGGTTATTACCAAGATGCAAAAAGGGCCTGTACTTGCCTACCAGGGATGATCTCGCGTTATCAGAAACGAATTTCGGGACCAATTTTGGACCGAATTGATATTCATATCGATGTTCCGTCAGTTGAAACCCAGAAATTAGTATCTAAAGATAGTGCAAAATCCGAAAGTTCAAGAGAGATTCAGAAACGGGTTCAATCGGCCAGAAATACACAAATAACTCGGTTTAAAGGAACCGGAATTAAATCAAATGCGGAAATGACAACACGGGATGTTAAAAAATGGTGCACTCTCTCAGATGATTGTCGACGTTTATTAACCAGCGCAGTTGCCACAATGGACTTAACTGCCCGCAGTTATTTTAAAGTCATAAAAATTGCCCGTACTATTGCCGACCTGGCAGGGGACAAAACCATCTCCATTAACCATATTGCTGAGGCCTTGCAATACCGACCAAAAGTGGAAAGTTAGTTTCGGTTATAATTAATTTATGGCAGAAGGTTTGGAGGTTCCCCATAGTGATATTAATTATAGTGATCCGATTCTTACTTCTCTCGAGCCAACGGCGGAACGGGTATTCGTTAACAATTCATCCTCAGATGCCACCGTAAATATTCTTAAGGCAAACGGTTTTAAGGCAAAAGCTGTACCAACCTCCAGTGGTGCAGGGTTTACGGAAGCGATAGTTATACAGAAAGAAGCCCCGTCGGGAAAAACAGTCCGTGTCTATCGGGGCGTAAATCAGTCAGACGTATCAGTTTTAAAACAAATTCCCTACGCCATGCGTGCAGATAGTGAAGACAGCTACGGATCGGTTACACTGGATAATGTGAGACAAGAGGTTGAAACTTTAGCAGAAGATCCATCTTATGAGCACCTATTGGCATACGCAGATAAAATAAGACCTCAAATAATCGAGAGTCAGAAAAAGAAGCTGGATGAAAGTTTGACAGAGATTGAAGATGGCGTTTTAAGAGGACGTAGTGTGAGAAGGTTGTTGGCTTTTGATCAGATTAAACATGGTGGTGGGAATCTTGATAGCGGAGTAAGTCCTTATGTATCAGCTTCTTTTAATCTAAGAGAAGCGTTGAAATATACACATGAAGACGGTGTCTTGCTTGTTATGGATGTTCCCATTTCACAGATCGAGGATCTAAATTCAGATGAAAGTGAGACGAACATTAAAGGCATAATTGACGCTAGGTACATTACTGCCATTATTCCAAGGGACGGCAGTATTTTGAGAGACGATCAAGCGGGTATGCAGGCAATAGATGCAATGTTGCAAACCGTTTCAGAAACCGCACAAATCCCCGCTTATGATCCCGAAGAAACTAAATTAGTTCGGGAAAATCAATTAGCGAGTAACCAAGAAAAAGACAGGAAACAATGGCTGGTTGATGTCGAAGAAGTACGGCAGAAAAGGACTGCAAACCTTATTTCTCAATTTTCCGAAGTTGGTTTGAATGCTCAAGAAGTACAACAAAAGGCATCTGATGCTAAATCTGATATCTATACTGAAACTAAAACAGATATTTTCGATTACTATACAAACCTGCTGGGTAAAATAGGTCGTGGTGGAAAAAATGCTTCGGATTATGAATATGAATCTGGCAAGAGTTTTGATAGAGACAATATAAGTGATAGGATGCTGTTTCAACTCCGCACTTTAGTACAAAGACAAGAGCAAAGGGAAGCGGAAAGGTAAAGAGGAACTATTTTAGGTATGTTTTTTGTGCTTCGTTAATGTAGAATTTTACTTTCTCATCATCAAAATTTATTTTTGTTTTTAGCTCGTCAATCCTCTTGGCAATTTCACCCTCCATTTTATAGAAGCTATTTTGTTTGTCCGGGGCGTGTGGACGATTTTCAAGAAACGCCTCTCCCCTAAGAAGTCTGAAAAATTCGTACATAGTTATGATTTTGGGATAGAGCATAGATTTGTCATCTGTATTTAATGCAATCCTGATCTCCTTGGTTATTAAATTGTAAATATTGGTAACCAACAATGTGTATTCTTCCGATGTCATGCTTAGAGTCTAGCAAGTGTCTAATGGAAATACAATTTTGCAGGACTCTTCAATATAGACCAAAAGTCGAATAGTGGCTACAATTCAGTATAAGATTAGTAGAGATGAGATTACAAAATGAGACTTGTAATTCAAAGAGTTAAAAAAGCAAGGGTCACGCGAGTGGCTGACAAAAAAATTGCCGGTCAAATTGAAACAAGGAGGCTGGTGCCGAAAAATTATACCGTTATGGATCAAAGGCTGTGATGGTCAGTATCAGTTACAACTTGTGTTTTTCCGGATAATATATTCATTAACATTACGCTAGCTTTCCAACCAGATCCCGAACCAATTTTCTTACTATACTCCACAACAAACGATGAGTTTGTAACCCACGAAGGTTTATATAAGTTATCCTCAACGTCGGCTTTTAAGATTGTTTTATCGTCAAGTGTCATTAAATCTAACAGTCTTATCTCACTAAAAGGACCGTTACCATTATTACTGGTATAGATAGCATGCAAATTATCTGGCGATAGTTTTATGTTTTCGACAGTGAAGTTTTTAGTATTTAAGATTACTTTTTTGATTGTACCTTTCGTTACAATTAAATTGTAATCATATTGAGTTACGGAATCACCTTCGGGTTTTGCGTACTTTAGAGTAAATGTAAGATCGTCGTTTTCTAAAGGATTAATATCAAAAACGAAGTAACCACCTGGGGGAGAGGTGTTAATTGGACTGGTTTGCCCATTGGTAATATTTATCTTATATAGGCCTCCCTGAAGTTTATAATTATGATAGTTTTTCCCAAATGTTGTGTAAACAAACTCAGAATTTTTGTTCCACATGTTAATATCGGAGAAGTTTCCTAAATACACCTTTTTATCGGTTTCTATGTTATAAACATATGCACCCGTTTTGTATTTTGGATATAGATCGACATTGATCAGACCAATGCGATTTTGGGGGTCTATGTATTCAACAAAGTAGAATATTTTCTTATTGTCTGGAGAAACTGAGTGGTTTGTGATAATAATGTTACCGCTCTCATTATTATTTTCGATGATCTTTTTACTTTCTTTTGTTAAATAGTTATAAGCATAAATGTTCGTAGAGCCGTCGACAGTGTTGTATTGGGCATCTTTATAGTAAATCCATCCATCGGTGACATTATTTATTAGTTTAATGGGGATTCCGGGAGAAATTAATTTGATTGCATTTTTACCGGCCGTATCTGCAATCCAAATGTTTCTTAATAGAAAATGGTGCCCACTATCCCATTCACCGATTCCATATACGATTCTGCTCTTATTATTTTTTGTTGAATCTGAGTTTTGTAAAGTTAAGACCGGTAAAGATAAAATATTTTCTTTAACGTTTTTGAATAAAATTAGGTAAATGGCGCCGACAACTATGATAATCAACAATATTAGGATTGGAGCAAAACCTTTTTGTTTCACAATTCAGTATTTATTATTCTAAGTAGGAAGTCAATAAAACTATCTACTATGACTAGCCAATGGAGAATGGTGATAGAATAGCGATATGAGATTGGTTGTGCAAAGGGTAGAAAAGGCAAAAGTTACTAGGGTTGAGGATCAAAAAGTTGTTGGCCAAATTAAAAAAGGCCTGTTTGTTTTGGTTGGGTTTAAAAAAGGGGACTCTGAAAAAGATGTCGAGCTTCTTGCTGTCAAGCTGTCTAGACTTAGGGTGATGGCTGATAAAGAAAATAAGATGAATTTGTCAGTAATTGATACGAAGTCAAAAATATTGGTCGTTTCCCAGTTTACACTTCATGCGGATACCTCAGGAGGCAATAGGCCAAGTTTTATTAATGCGGAAGATCCCGAAAAGGCGAGAAAGCTGTATGAATTTTTTATCGTGAGTCTCCGAGCTAAAAATATCGAAACAGAAACAGGCAGTTTTGGGGATCACATGGAGATAGATTGCGTCCTCGACGGCCCAGTAACAATAATCTATTCAGATTAGTTTATTCTCTCTCAAAATCTCCTCCAACTATTTCAAAATTTCCTTTGGTAGAACACAAAAGGGGCCGAGTCTAACCCGGTGCCCTTTTGTTTTAAGTGCTCAAAAAAGAGGTTTACTTGCCTCCAATTCTGAACATGGTTGTGCCGCAAACTTCACAAACAGCTTTTGTAGCTTTTTTACCATTCTTCATGGTAACTTCTTGTGCATCCTTTCCTTCTCTCTTGGCACGACATTTGACACAGTACATCATAATTTCTCACCTCCAGTCCTTAGGACAGAACGAACTTGATCCAGGCTAAGTATAACACCAGCTCGAGAATAAGTATGAGGCCGACGATCAGAAGGCTACGCACAATATCCTTTTTGTTGTTACGCACAAGAGTGTCTTGTGCCATATTATTGGCCATTTTAGGAGATCTGAGTTCACTTGCAACGTAGCTTTCACTCGATTTTGATTCCCCCTTGACATGAGCTTCGGGAGGCTGCCAGGAAACCAAAAAACCATAATGAGGTGCCTCCTTGTTTTTGCGGGTTCTATGTGCGGCCATTGACAGCATTATATCAAAAATGTAAAAATGATTGATCTTAAGACTTGCCCTTTAAAGCAATGCAAACACAAGTGCTTTTATTTTTTTTAATAGGAGGGCTCTGGCTTTTGGGAGTGAGTATAGTTTTGTTTCGGATATTCGCTCTCTTTAACAAACTTACAAAAGGCGTTGAGGTAACCGATCTTAAGAAAGTTTTGGAAAAGATATTATTTAAAGAGGAGAAAAACTCTGAAGAAATAAAAGGACTAATTAAAAGAGCGGATTATTTAGAAGAAGATGGAAAGCTGCATGTTCAGAAAGTCGGACTTGTCCGATTTAACCCTTTTAAAGAATTGGGTGGCGACCATAGCTTTAGTCTTGCTATACTGAACAATGAAGATACGGGTATTATAATTACCAGTCTTCATACGAGGGATAGGACACGAGTTTACATGAAGGATATTAAGAAGGGAAAAAGCAATTTTGAGCTTTCGGCAGATGAGAAAAAGGCGTTGCTTGTCGCCCAAAAGACAAAATAGACAAAAGCTATAAATATCATGAAAATAAATCAGATTTTCAGTTCAAAAAAATTTACAATTATTGCAAGTTTTGTCGGTTTGTTTTTAATTTCTGTCGGGGTTTCTCTCCTTGTTTTATATCTTATTGCGCCGAAGACAGCATCCAATCTGATTGGCGGGGATGGAAATAAATCAAAATTTGACCTCACCCTGCCAAAAATTGCCGAATGCCCCGTTAACGGTCAAAAATATACTCAGCCTGAAGCTGACGTTTGGAACACTCGACGCCCGATAGTTCAGGTAATTGAAAATCATATTGACGCCAGGCCAGTATCCGGACTTTCAAGGGCAGATGTGATTTATGAAGCTGTTGCAGAAGGGGGAATAACAAGGTTTGCAGCGGTATTCTACTGCGGAGCAGTAGCCGAGGATGTTAAGGCCGCTCCTCTGAGGAGCGCAAGGGTTTACTTTGTGAATTTGGCAGCGGGTTATGGGAAAAACCCGGTCTTTTTACACCAAGGGGGAGCAAACGACTTTTGTTCCGATTGCCCGGGGGGGGTAAAACCGAGAAGTGATATTAACCCCACAGTTAATGCCTATGCACTTTTAGATAAACTTGGCTGGAGAAATGGCAGTCGCGGAAATGACATGGACGGCGGATTTAACGTAGGTTTTCCGATAGTGGTGCGTGATCAGTATCGCTTGGGTAGTACTCCTGCAGCCTGGGAACACTCCGTCGTTGTGGATATAAATGAAGCCTATAAAGAGGCTGCCAAACGCGGCTTTAATTCTGACGACTCACAAGGTGTATCGTGGACAAAGGGTTTTAGAAAATGGCTTTTTCAAGATGGGAAGGCTGATGCTTTGGCAACAGCGGTCGATATTAAGTTTAATTTCTGGGAGAGCATGCAAGGATATGACGTTGAATGGAAATATGATTCGGCAACGAATTCATACAAAAGATTTAACGGTGGCGTACCTCATCTTGACGCGGAATTTGACAAACCGCAGTTGATAGCAAAAAATGTGGTTATAATGTTTGCCAAAGAAACAGGACCGCTTGACACAGAAAAACACATGCTTTATCAGGTTATAAGAACCGGTAAAGCGGTTGTTTTTCAAAACGGTATTGCTGTAACCGGGACTTGGTCTAAAGCGTCTGCCCTTGACAGGGAAATTTTTTATGATACAAATGGGAAAGAGGTAAGTATGGTCCGCGGTACTACTTGGATTGAGGTAGTCCCCGCCCAAAATTCTGTTAATTACTAGCCTGCCCCAAACAAATGGCTAATTTTAGCGATATCATAACCTCAAAGGTTCGTATAAAAATTTTGGAGCTTTTTTTCTCCAACCTGAAAGAGTTGTACCATGTCCGTGGTATTGTTCGGGAGATTGACGAAGAAATTAATGCGGTCAGGCGCGAGCTTACCAAACTCGAAGCCGATGGAATTTTAAGAAAGGAACCGAGAGGTAATAGAGTTTATTATTCGATAAGATCTGAGCACCCGTTTTTTGGCGATCTTATTTCGATGGCTGCCAAAACTACAGGTTTGGGCAAAAGTTTAATCGAAAATAAGAATAAGATTGGCAAGGTCTCTTTTATTATGTTTTCCGGCAGATTTGTGAGGATGAGAGAACGAAGGCGAGATGAAGATGTTGACATCCTGGTTGTCGGAGAAGTGGTATTACCTGAACTCGCCTCTTTAATAAGAGTTGAAGAGAGTAAGCGTGGCAAAGAAATAAACTATACGGTAATGAGTAGGGAAGAACTTGATTTTAGAAAGAAAAGACGCGACCCGTTCCTCCTTGGAATTTTGGCGGGCAACCGTGTTATGATTATTGGCGATGAGGAAGATCTGGTTAGTTAGCTTCATATTTTTGATTACGGTTATTGCCACAATTATTTCTCTTCCCTATGGAATTCACTTTAAAGTCGGTAAATTTTCTGTTGATAAAAACTTTGACTTAAAAATGGGACTGGATCTTGCCGGAGGGAGCCATTTGGTTTTTGAAGCAGATATGGAAAAGATCGCAAAGGAAAAGCAATCCACCGCGATTGAAGGGGTTAAAAATGTTATTGAAAGGAGAGTGAACCTTTTTGGGGTTTCGGAGCCTTTGGTTCAAACCTCTCAATTTGAGGGAAAAGATAGGGTTATAGTCGAGCTCCCCGGAGTTATGGACACGCAACAAGCGGTGAGTCTTATTGGGAAGACGGCCCAGTTGGAATTTGCCGAGGTTAAGGAAATTCCGGCCACAAAAAACGCCTCTGCATCATCCACTTTAATCCCAACAAATTTAACAGGTGCGGATTTACAGTCCGCGTCCGCAAATTTTGACAGTCAGACCGGTAAACCAATCGTTTCGTTACAATTTACTCCCGAGGGAGGAATAAAATTTGCCGAAATTACCGGAAGAAATATCGGTAAGCAGATTCCGATCATTCTTGATAATGAGATAGTGTCAGCCCCAGTTGTTCAGCAACAAATTGTTGGTGTGGATGCACAGATCACCGGAAGTTTTACGATCGATGAAGCAAAAGAAATAGCAGTGCAGCTTAATGCCGGTGCACTTCCTGTGCCGGTAAAACTGGTACAAGAAACTACAGTCGGGGCAACTCTTGGGGCATTATCGATCAAGCAAAGTGTTTTGGCTGGCGCGATCGGAGTGGCAATGGTTTGTCTTTTTATGATTTTGGCCTACGGAGGATTTGGGGTAATTGCGGATGTTGGCCTTTTTATATTTGCAGTTTTAACAATAACGCTTTACAAACTAATTCCCGTGACGATTACGCTACCCGGAATTGCAGGGTTTATGTTGTCTGTGGGAATGGCGGTTGACAGTAATATATTGATTTTTGAAAGGTTTAAGGAGGAGAAACTCAAAAGAGCAACAGCAGATGCCTTGGAGGTTTCCTTTGGTAGGGCATGGGATTCAATAAGAGATGCGAATATAGCAACTCTGGTTACCGCATTTATTTTAGCAAACCCGTTTGATTGGCAATTTTTACATACGTCAGGACCCGTGAGGGGTTTTGCTATAACATTGGCTCTTGGAATAGCCATAAGTCTTTTTACCGGGATATTTGTTTCAAGAAATCTTTTGCGTGTTTTTGTTCGTTCGAAAAGCTCGTAATATCCTAATATCGAGTATCTTAGTATCTAAATATGATTAATTGGATGAAGTTTCGCTGGCTATATTTGTTAATCTCTGGAACGGTTATTATCACTGGGGCATTCTCCATGCTTAAGTGGGGCTTTAAGATTGGGGTCGATTTTACCGAGGGGGTTGTTGCAGAATATAAGTTCCCGGACGGCAAAAACCAAATTTTTAAGTACAGTGTTTTGAAGGATACCGAAATTGAAAAAATCAGAACAGAGTTTAAGCAAAGAGAGGCGGTAGAGGTAAGTTTTGAAAATGTAGGTCCGTCAATTGGACAGGAGTTAATTAAAAAGACAATTTATGCTCTTCTGATTTCAGCTACGGCAATTCTTTTTTGGGTGGCGTATCAATTCAAAAGTATAAAATTTGGAATTTCTGCAACTTTGGCTACATTCCACGACACCCTAGTTCTTCTGGGCACATTTTCATTACTTGGTCATTTTTTTGGTGCCGAGATTGATTTTCTTTTTGTAACTGCAATGCTTACAATTCTTTCCTTTTCCGTTCACGACACAATTGTGGTGTTTGACAGGATTCGCGAAATGCGCAAAAAAGCCGGTGCAAACTTTATCGAGATGGCAAATAACGCTTTGAGCGAAACGATGGTTAGGTCACTAAACAATTCTTTTACGATAATTTTTATGCTTATCGCCCTGATACTTATAGGCGGGGAAAGCACGAAATGGTTTGCGGTAGCCCTTCTCATTGGTACTATCTCAGGAACCTATTCTTCCCCATTTGTTGCTGTTCCTATTCTTGTCACCTGGGATGAAATCTCCAGAAAATTAATCCCGCAAGAATGTCTAAGAAAAATTTTTATTTACTCCTTGGGGCTTTAATCACTTTGCTCAGTTACCTTTTGCGAAACTTCCAAAACACTTCTATGACTCCGAGCGTAGTAGAGGGACCAACCCCGCAAGCTCTTTCCACCCCTGCTTCCGCCAGTGTGGGTAAGGTCACTCGTATCATCGATGGAGATACGATAGAAATCGAAGGAGGAGCGAAGGTGCGCTACATAGGAATAAATGCCCCTGAATCGGTTGCTCCGGGAAAGCCAATGGGATGTTTTGGAAAGGAATCGTCAAACAAAAATATAGAATTGGTTTTAGGGAAAGAAGTGAGACTTGAGAAAGATGTTTCGGAAACTGACAAGTACGGAAGACTCTTGAGGTATGTATACGTAGAAGGTCCTTCGACAAGCTCAGGACAGATTTCGTTATTTGTAAACGATGAGTTAGTGAAATCTGGTTACGCCCGCGTTTCCACTTATCCGCCGGATGTGAAGTACCAGGATTTGTTTAGACAGTCCGAAAAATATGCTAGAGAAAACAATCTAGGCCTTTGGAAAAGTTGTTCCTAAACTCCCCAATGTTCCGTATAAATTACTTTAACTTCCTCTAAAATCCTTTAATTTATTTAGTAGAATTTCTTTCTCATTTTCTATTTTCTTTTCCACAACTTCCTCAAAAAGTTTTTCAAGAATTTCCCCCACTTTTGGTCCGGATTTAAGATCTAACTCCTTCATCACGTCATTGCCGTTGATTTTGAGATCGCGAACGGAGAATGGCTGTTTTTGAACTTCGATTAGACGTTTTTTGAATTCCTCAAGCCGCCAACTGGTTTCGCGGGCACCACCACCAAGACGGTCGGCTACGCGGAGACTCAGCATATCATCTATGTTTTCCAAGCCAACGTTACGAAGAATTCGACGAATGGCAGAATCTGTCTGATGTTCGTCAACCGTAAACTGATGCCAGCGGACCAGAGTTATGAATTTTTCTGTTTCTTTCCGTGAGAATCTAAGTCGCTCGGCCAAATTCTGTGCAATCTTCGTCGAAACCATTTCATGATTATAGAAAGTTATCACACCCGTTGCCAGTTTCTTATAAGTCTGAGGCTTGCCTATATCATGAATCAAAGTTGCAAATCTGGTTATAGGATCTTCGGATTTACAAAACTTGAGAGACATTAAAAGATGGTTTCCAACGTCATAGATATGGTGCCTGCCTGGGGATTTTTGCTCAACTCCGAAACATTTTTCCATTTCCGGTAAAATTTCTTGCATAAGACCTGAGTTTCTAAGAAGAATGGTTCCATCATACGGATTTTGAGAGGCTATGAGTTTAAAGAGTTCGTCTTTTACCCTTTCCTTAGCAATTTTGCCTATCAAAGTTGCGTTTTTTTTGATTGCCTCAAATGTTTTTTCTTCGATGGTAAATCCAAGCTCTGCGGCAATTCTAACAGCCCTCATCATTCTCAACGCATCTTCGCCAAAACGTTCATCAGGATTCCCCACAGCCCTAATAAGTTTATTTTTCAGATCTGTTTGTCCGTCATAAGAATCTTTTACCTCTTGTCTTTTACCTTTTACCTCAAGCGCCATCGCGTTTATCGTAAAATCACGGCGAGCCAAGTCTTCTTTTAAACTTTTTCCCCAAACAATTTTTGTCGGATGCCGAAAATCTTCATAGCCTTCTTCGGTTCGGTATGTGGTAATTTCGTGGGGCCTTTCAGTGTCGTCGGGGTTGTCTGTAAAAACGGTTCCAAATTGATTATTGTAAAGCCCGCCGGGCAACAACTGTAAAATTTCTTCCGGAGTTGCGTTTGTCGTAAAATCCCAATCTTTTGCGTTCTGATCCATTAAAATATCCCGGACTGCTCCGCCAACGATATAAATTTCATATTTAGCTTTGGAAAATTTATCTAATATTTGTTTTACAGATTCGGGAAGATCAATTTTCATTGTGATACCATTATACCAATATGAACTGGCAAATTCTTAGTAAAGCAAGTAAAGATATTATCGAAACACTTCTAAAAAATAGAGGGATTAAAGATAAAAAGGAATTTTTTGAACCCCTAGACCCCCTTAAAATTCCCCTAAAATCCCTTAATATAAAAGAATCAGAGATTAAAAAAGCTATTGATCGGATTAAAAAAGCTAGGGAAAATAAGGAAAGTGTTATTGTTTACGGTGATTATGATGCGGATGGAATAACGGCAACCGCCATTATGTGGGAGACGCTGCATGAATTCGGACTTGATGTTCTACCCCATATTCCGGATAGATTTGAAGAAGGATATGGCATCAATACTGAAAGTGTTACTAAGCTCAAAGCTCGAACACCTAACCTCAAACTTATAGTTACGGTTGACAACGGGATAGTGGCATATGAGGGAATAAAAAAGGCTAAAGATCTGGGAATTGATGTAATTGTAGTGGACCATCATCAAAAAGGAACTAAGAAGCTTGCTACCCCCTACGTGCTACATGCTACTGCTGTTTGTGGCTCTGCCCTTGCCTGGTTTTTTGCAAAGGAACTCTCTTTGACAAGGGGGGCCCTTGTCAGTGGGCTCGAACTCGCGGCGGTTGGAACAATTGCAGATCAAATGCCACTTATAGGAATTAATAGATCAATCGTTAAGTATGGTTTGAAACAGTTAAATAAAACAAAACGCCCCGGATTACTAGCTCTTTTTGAAGAAGCAAAAATTGGGCTTGCCCCGCGGAGCCTTGGCGAAGTGGGGACCTATGAAGTTAATTACATAATTGCGCCACGCATTAATGCTATGGGGCGTTTAGCTGCCGGAATTGATTCCTTAAGGCTTCTTTGTACAAAGCGGACAGATAAAGCTTTAAAATTATCGAAGTTACTGTCCAAAACAAACTTCGATCGACAAAAAATAGTTGACGAAGCGGTAGTACACGCCCTAAGTGAAGTGCGAGGCAAGTCGAAGGGTCACATAGATAAAGTTATCGTTTTGGCGCACAAAAGTTACCATGAAGGCGTGATTGGGTTAGTAGCAGGAAAATTGGTAGAAGAATTTTATAGACCGGTAATAGTTCTTTCCAAAAAAGGAAAAGAATCAAAAGCGTCTGCAAGATCTGTTTCCGGATTTAATATTATAGAAGCAATTAAGGCAACCGGATTAATTTTGGAAGGCGGAGGGCACCCAATGGCAGCTGGATTTTCTGTAGATACAAAATTAATTCCGAAATTTACAAGAGAGATAAACAAGATTGCCGATAAACTTCTGACAGATGAAATGTTGCAAAGGAAATTAAAAATAGACATGGAGTTGTCATTTGATCAACTTGATGATGAATTATCGGAAAAACTTGAAGGATTTAATCCAACAGGTTTAGGTAACTCTGCCCCAATCTTTGCAACAAAGAACGTAGAAATTGTTGAAGTAAAAAAAATCGGTGCTGAAGGAAAGCATTTAAAAATAAGATTGGCGGATAAACCTTATGAACATATTTTTAATTCAATATATTTCAATGGGGGACAAATTTACTCAAAGTTAACACCGGATATAAAAATTGACGTTGCTTATAATTTGGAGAACAATACTTGGAACGGTTACAAATCACTTCAACTGAAGGTTAAGGATATAATAACTCACTAACATGGAGAAGCAATTTGATAAGCTTTTGGAATCTATACAAACTTACAATAAGAATGCTGACATAAAAAAGCTTAAAGAAGTTTGGGAATTTGCAAAGGCCGCTCATACTGGCCAAAAAAGACTAAGCGGCGAACCGTATATTACTCATCCACTAAATGTGGCTCTTATTCTAGCTTCATGGAGGTTGGATACGACTAGTATTATGGCAGGTTTATTACATGATACCGTGGAGGATGGAGGTGCCACGAGGGAAGACTTAGTTACTGAATTCGGAGCGGGTGTGGCGCGTTTGGTAAACGGTGTCACCAAAGTTACAGAGTTAAGACTTAAAGGAAGTAAGGCTGAAGAGTTTGTAGAAAATCTACGTAAAATGCTTCTGGCTATGGCTAAAGATTTAAGGGTAATTTTAGTAAAACTGGCCGACAGACTTCACAACATGAGAACTTTGGAAGCACTTTCCCGTGAAAAACAAATTGAAAACGGTCGGGAAACCTTGGAGGTGTACGCTCCCCTTGCTGAAAGATTGGGCATGGGTCAGGTCAAAGGAGAACTTGAAGATCTGTCGTTTACGTACGTATACCCAAGGGAATATAGGAAAATAGAAAGTGAATCGGTTGCCGTTTACAAAAATGCTGAAAGGCATATTCAGAAGATGAAAAAAACTCTTCTTAAGAAATTTTCTTTGGAAAAAATCGAAGTAATAGTTAATGGTAGAAAAAAACATCTCTATTCGCTTTGGGTAAAACTGAAAAGGCCCGAGATAGATTGGGATTTTGAAAAAATCCACGACATTATTGCCTTAAGAGTATTGGTTCCAACCATTTCGGATTGCTACAGGGCTTTGGGAGTTGTTCACTCAGCCTACAAGCCCGTTCCTTCTATCGGAGTTTCAGACTTTATTGCGCAACCAAAACCCAATGGTTATAAATCACTTCATACTAAGGTTTTTGGTCCGGATGGAAGAATGGTTGAAGTTCAGATCCGTACTTTTCAGATGCACGAAGAGGCGGAAAATGGAATAGCAGCCCATTGGTCGTATTCTGAAGAAAAGGGAATAGGGCAAAGCGATTCAAAACTGGAAAAAGGGATTATTCCTTCGAGTGAAAAACTTTCCTGGGTTAAGCAGCTTGTTTATTGGCAAAACGAGATTACGGATTCTGAAGAGTTTTTAAAAACTGTTAAATTTGACACGTTTAAACATCGGAATTTTGTTTTTACCCCAATGGGAGACGTTTACGATTTGCCGGCAGGAGCTACGCCCGTAGATTTTGCCTATGCGGTTCATACTAAACTTGTAAATTATTTGACGGGTGCAAAAGTAAATGGAAAGATAGTTCCACTCGATTACAAGCTTAGAAGTGGCCAGGTTGTAGAAATTCTGAAGAGCAAGAATCCGAAAAAACCGAATCCAAGATGGATTGAGTTTGCCGTAACTGCCATAGCACGCGGTGAAATAAAGAAGCAATTGCGAAGCGAGGCCTAAAAAGGTTAGAATTGCCTGTATATGGAAAGAACATTGACCACAGATACTCCTAAGAAAGTCGGAGAGAAGGTAAAAATTGAAGGTTGGGTAGATTCGATTCGTGATCATGGAAAAATTACCTTTGTCGACCTTAGAGACAGAAGCGGAATAGTTCAGTGTGTGGGAAAAGACCTTTCAAAAGTGACTACAGAGTCAGTGATAGAAATAACAGGCAAAGTTTCAGAACGGCCCGAAAATCTGATAAATCCAAATCTTGAAACCGGTAACGTTGAAGTTCAGATTGAAGAATTTAAAGTGATTTCTTTGGCTCATGAACTTCCAATTCCTATAAACGGTGACGGATATGATATTGATGAGGAAATTAGAAATAAATATAGATATTTGGATTTAAGGCGTCCCAGAATGGCAAAAAATATTCGGATTAGATCAAAAGTTTCGGCTTTTTTGAGGAATTGGCTTCTGAGTAATGATTTTGTTGAAATAGAAACCCCAATTTTAACCAAAACTACACCGGAGGGAGCACGCGATTTTTTAGTTCCTTCAAGATTTCAGCAGGGTAAATTCTACGCTTTACCCCAATCTCCTCAACAATACAAACAACTTCTAATGGTCGCCGGTTTTGAAAGGTATTTTCAGCTGGCAAGGTGTTTTAGAGATGAGGACCCGAGACGTGATAGAGCCTATGGAGAATTTACCCAACTTGATATGGAAATGTCCTTTATCACTCAAGAAGATATTTTAAATTTAACTGAAAAAATGTTTTCGACGTTGGTCGCTGAGCTTTTCCCCGAAAAACGAATCCAGAAAACCCCTTGGCCCCGAATTTCTCACAAGGATGCTGTAGCTAAATACGGTTCGGACAAGCCGGATTTAAGAAAGGACAAAAACAATTCGGACGAACTTGCATTTTCTTGGATTATCGATTTTCCATTATTTAACGAGCAGTCAAAAGAAGATTTCTTTTATGGTTCTGGCTCTTCTAAGTGGGCACCCTCGCACCATATGTTTACCGCTCCCCATCCCGATGATGTAAAACTTTTGGACACCGATCCCGGAAAGGTTCGAGGATTGCAACACGATTTGGTTTTGAATGGATTCGAAATTGGAGGCGGAAGTATAAGAATACACCAACCAGAGATACAGAAAAAAGTTTTTGACTTAATAGGTTTTTCGGAGGAACAAAAGAAAGAGTTTGAACACATGCTCACATCTTTTAAGTACGGAGTTCCTCCCCATGGTGGAATTGCTCCAGGACTTGATAGATTTTTAATGGCAATACTTGGAGAGCCAAGCGTAAGAGAGGTGATGGCATATCCGACAACTGCATCAGGACAAACTTCAGTCCTCGACGCGCCTAGCGAAGCCACGGATGGCCAGCTAAAAGAGCTGGGGATTAAAGTTGTAAAGAAATGAAGCTTCTTACTAAAAAAACTAATTTTTTGTTTTTTGTAATGTTGGCCTTTGTTTTTATTTCCTCAACCGCTCTTGCAATTTCAGGTCAAATTGTAGTTCCCAATCAACTAATTAATCATTTATCCAATCAACCCCCTAGAGCTTTTCCTCCCAACCCGGTTCTGGCGGCCGAGTTTTTCTTCCCTGTTATTTCCGGCCAGGGAGCTTTTGCAGTTGATTTAAATTCCGGAGTTCCGCTTTATGAAAAAAATGCGGATGCAGCACTGCTTCCGGCCTCAACCACAAAGATTATTACTGCGTTGGTGGCACTGGATAATTACCAACTTGATCAGGTTTTAACGGTGGGTAAGGGTGTGAGAGTTGACGGTCAAAAAATGGGACTCTACCCTGGCGAGCAAATGAAAGTTGAAGATTTGCTGTACGGACTTTTGGTTTATTCTGCAAATGATGCCGCCATGGTTTTGGCCCAAAATTTCCAAGGAGGCTATAGTGATTTTATCGATGCGATGAACACTAAAGCGGCTGAAATTTTTATGATAAACAGCCATTTTGAAAATCCGGTGGGTTTGGACGGAATCAGACAGCATTCGACCGCAAAAGACTTGGTGCGGGCTTCAGAGGTTGCAATGAGAAACCCGGAATTTGCCAAAATAGTCGGGACTAAACAGGTTACGGTTACGGACGTCACAGGTAAAAGCATTTACAACCTAAGAAATATTAACGAGCTTTTAGGATCGGTGCCTGGAGTTCTTGGGGTTAAAACAGGTTGGACAAAAAACGCCCGCGAAAATCTTGTTACTTACATTGAACGGGACGGGCATAGGGTTATTATTGCCGTTTTGGGAAGCCAGGACAGATTTGGAGAAACCAAAGAGCTAATTGATTGGATATTCACCAACTATAGTTGGCAGGAAGTTGTTCCAACAAATTCAAAACTCTAAATCCTAAATTCTAACGAAATCTAAAATTCAAATGATAAAAATACGAAAGGGAAATTCAAAGGATATTCCACAAATTAAAGAAAGCTTAATTGATTCTTGGGTGGAACATGCAGAAAAAGAACCACAACTCCTCGACAAATAAAAATCCCAACACCTCGTTTGTAATAGTGGCTGAGGTTGATGGTAAATTTGCAGGGTTTCAAAGAGCTGATATTCAAGAAATACCAAGCTTTTTCAAACACAATAAAATCTTTTACTTAGACGATGCTTACGTTTTACCAGAGTATAGAAGAATGGGAATCGCAACTCTCCTTATTAAAGAAGCTGAAAAAATTGCGAAGCAAAATAAAATACAAAGACTTCAAGGAAGGGTTTATACTTTTAACAAGCCAGTCCAGAACTTTTTATTGAGGTTGGGTTATAAATCTCCACACGCCATTTGGGATAAGGTTATTAATTAGATTTGCCTTTCTCAACAATTGATCCGAAGATTCTTGTTAGTTCTGAGGCTTCTTTGATTAAGCTTTTTCTAAATTCTTCTAATTCTTTGTTATTTCCAGTATCGCAAATACTTAACCATAATTTGCTTTCTTTTGCTTCTTTTCTGCAAACTTTAACTCTAAAATAATAATCTTTCTTGCTCAAGGATTCATTGGCCTCAATATAATTTGCGGCGATTGATCCGGAGGATCTGGCTAGCTGTTTTCCGTCTTCTATATTACAAATTGTTCTGGGGAGAAGTTTAATAAATTTTCTGTTATTACTTGCAAATTTCTGAGTTCTTTCTTCAAGATCGTATTTTGTATTTTGATCTTTAGGCATTTGAGTTTAGTTAGAATTTATTGTTTAGAGTTTTGAATTTATTCCCCGTAATAGTCTGCTGTTACGGCAGGAATATAGGCTGTAAATCCATTATCTCCTTCAAAAACATAAATGGGTTGAAAGAAATCGCTAACTTCATCTGGGTCAAAATAAGCAAGATATATTCTTCGAATTTTGAGAGTGTCTCCATCCTTGTTTATTCCAAGGTCGGCAATGTAAGCGTTACCGGACCCTAGCTCCCCAAACGCCTCCTCAGGAGTTTTGATTGGATAGGTTGAAAACTGAGTTTCATCAACCGGATGATAGTGGTACTCTGCTGCAATAATTCGCTGCTCGCGGTTACTGGAACCACCGATTATTGCCCAGATATTGGCCTCATCCGGTTTTGCGGTCAGACTGGGTAAATTGTCGTAATTTTTTCTAAATAAATTCACCTTTACCACATCTGATTCCGAAAGAGAAACAGCAGGAGTTAAACCGTTATTTGTTAACTTAAAAAAGTTATGTGTGGTGGTTCCCGTCAAATCATCCGGAAGAACATTCGCGTTTGAAAGCTGGCCTCGAAATTCGGAAGCGGCGACTTCGGGAACAGGAGGTTTTTGGTCTAAAGGAGTTTTGTCGATAGATAGATCATAGCTTATAGAGAAACTGCCGGTGATGATATTTATTTCTATTGCAGAAGGAAAATCCGGATTATTAAATTTATACAAAGTGTCTGACTGCTGAATTGGATCGTTTGTAAATGCCAGAGCTCTGACTTTCTCCTTGGCCACATCAAGAGAAAGCAAGTTTGGATTAGCTCTTGGCATAAAGAATACTTTTACCTGTGCCGGAATGTTTGTTGGAAAACCACCCTCGGGAGTTTCCAGAACATAAGTTAGTTGGGCACCGGCAGAAGCCTCCGGGAGAGGAATTTTTGTCAGTTTCCCGAATTTTACGGTGGGAGGGGGCGGAGGAGAAGGAAAAGCCTTTCGATATGTTTTAATTGAGAGATCTAGGACAACCTTGCCGACGGTCAGGAAAATTATAAAAAAAATGGTATACCGGATTATTTTTCTTGCGGTTATGGCTATTTTGGTCAGTCCTGTCATGATAATTAAGAAAAACTTATACCCAATGTTAATATTTAGTATATAGGTGAAGAGCTTCCTGTTCAATCTATTATGTTGTAGAAGTTGTTTATGCGACAACTTGTAGCATCACTTCTGAAAGTGCTGTAAAATTCGATTACGATGACCAATACCCGCATGGTTCGGCAGGCTCACCATCCCAGGACCCGTTTTGCACCATCTCCGACAGGATTTTTGCATATAGGCAGCCTTAGGACCGCTTTGTATGCTTTTGCATTGGCGAAACACGAAAAGGGAGATTTTGTATTGAGGATTGAAGATACCGATCAAAAAAGGGAAGTAAAGGGAGCAACGGAAGCTTTGCAACAAACTTTGAAAAAGTTTGGGCTTACCTGGGATGAGTTTTTCGTTCAATCAGAACGTCTAGCTTTATATAAAAATGCAGCGGAAAAATTAGTTGAGGATGGTCATGCATTTTATTGTGTGTGCAAAGCTAAAAATGCCAAAGAGGAAGGTTTTTCGGTTGAACTTAGGGATCCGTGCCGGGACAAGAACTTTACGTCTGGCGCCGTAAAAATTAAGGTTCCGGAAAATAAGATCGTTAGTTACCATGACTTCGTTCATAAAAAAGAAATTTCCTGGAATACGGATACTGTTTATGATGCAACCCTGCTTAAATCCGACGGATTCCCGACTTATCACTTGGCGGTGGTGGTCGACGACCTTGAAATGAAAATCTCCCATATTCTTAGGGGGCATGACTGGCTGCCATCAACCCCGATTCACCTTTTGGTATTTGAATACCTAGGGGGGAAAAGGCCGGAAATAGGGCATTTAACGGACATCCTCTCGGCGGAAACTGGTAAAAAACTATCTAAGCGTCGGGATTCAGTTTTTGCCGAGGAATTTCTTAAACAAGGATATCTGCCTGAGGCACTTCTAAACTTTATTATGCTTCTTGGCTGGGCGCCAAAAGATAATCGTGAGATTTTCACACTTTCCGAATTTGTCGAGCAGTTTGACATTAACGGCTTTCAGGAAGCAAACCCGAGATTCTTAATAGACAAACTTGATTGGTTTAACGGATACTATATTCGCAAACTTTCTGACGAAAGTTTAAATGCCAAGTTTCAATCAGCATCTTCCCAATTTGCCCAATTAGACCAATCTGTTCAATTTTCTATTACAAAACTGGTAAAAGATCGGATCAAGAAATTGAGTGATTTTAGCGAGCTTGCAAAGTTCTTTTGGGAAACACCGGAAGTAGACCATAAATTGTTTGGTAAAAACTACAAAGAACATCTTAAAAAAGCAGCCGAGGCGGTTGAAAAGGGTACCCCCCTTGACCAGGTTCCAAAAGATAATAATTATAAAGTAGGCGACTTTTTCATGGACCTGAGGGTGGTAATAACTGGAAGTAAGTTTACCCCGCCAATCAACGAATCAATCGAAATTTTGGGAAAAGAGAAAACATTAAAAAGACTGAAATTAGTACTTTAAGGGGTTACCCTTTAAAGTTAGTCGCACAATTTTGTTTTTTGAAATTTGATTTTTATATTTAGTTAGAATTTAGAGTTTAGGATTTAGAATTTACTAAAACATGTCTCACGACCCGCCCGGAACTACATATAAAATAAACGAGGAAAGAGTTGGTAGTGAGTATTTTCGCAACAAACTCAAATTAAAGAGTTTTGAAGTTAAGAAATCCTTTGCTGAAAAGTATCCGCACGCCAATAAATTTTTTGACGACCGTGGAATCAATTTAGGGAAGATTAGGGAACATTCCGCAAAAGTGATCACAACAGGGGCATTAACCGGAACTCTTCTTTTTTCACCCACGCCCATATTTAAAGGAATGCCGGCGGTAGCAGAAATTATCAAAAATGTTACGGATTTTACTTCTGGTGGCGCCAACGTTCCAAAACAGCAAGCACTTTTGGATTCCCTGCGTCAGATATTGCCTCAAAAAATAGGCCCTCTGGATCGGTCTCAGGAAAAAACTTTGGAGCAGGTGTTTAGTCAAACGGTTGGTGTAAATGCCCGGGCTACTCTGGAAGGTGAACATTTGAATACCACCTATGGGTATATCGGGGCAGAACAGCATTTGGCGCGTTTTCCGGGAGATACCATGGCCGGGCATCCTAAAATTCCGGAGAACGACGAAGGAATGGCACCAGGTTTGGGCGCTTGGGGGTATGTTCCTGCAGAAAACGAAAAATGGTATGCAGTTGTTCAAACCCTATATCTGCCCGATTGGAGCACCCGTCAGCCATATTTGCAAAAATGGTATAAACATAGGAAGGTTTTGATAGTAAATACCATGAACGGCAATGCGGTTGTGGCCAATATAGCCGATGCCGGACCCGCCGCCTGGACAGGTAAACATTTTGGCGGCAGTCCCGAAGTAATGGATTACCTTGGAGGGTCGCGGTATAAAAAGGGACCGGTGATAATTTTTTTTGTTGACGATCCGGATAATAAGGTTCCGCTTGGACCCGTGGAGTACAATGATGTCAATATACCGGGAGTTGCATTTACACAAACATGACAAAAATTTTCTACGATCATTTGGTTGAGCTGGGGAAGATCGACAAACAAATTAAGAAAGTCGCCAAAACCTCTGAAGAGAAGGAGGAGCTTTGGGGGCTTATTGACGAAATAGTTCATCATAAGGTAATCGGTTGTATTCTTGGCAGCCTTCCCCGGGAGCACCATGAAGAGTTTTTGGGAATGTTCCACAAAAGCCCGCACGACGAAGAATTACTTTTTGGTTATTTAAGAAAGAAGGTAAGTGGCAACATTGAAGACCTTATAAGACAGGAGATTGGGGGACTAGCCACAGAACTTTTGGAAGAAATTCGGCAAGAAAAATAGTTGTTAGAAACTGGAAATTGGTTGTAGAAATAGGATGACGGAAACTGGAAACACGATTAAGAGTTTTAAGGATCTGATTGTATATAAAAGTCTGTATAGTACCATGCTTGTTTGTTTGAAAGAAGTGGTCCCGAATCTTCCGAAGGAAGAAAAATTCGATCTTGCGGATCAGATAAGAAGATGTTGTAAGGCTGGCCCGGCTTTGATCGCAGAAGGTTTTGCTAAACGATACCAGAAGTTATATTGGAGGAAATATATTGATGATACTATCGGTGAATGCAACGAAATGATCCATCACTTAATGATTTGTGTTGATGTCTATAGTGGTTATGTTGATTCCAAAAAGTGTTTGGAGTTAATAGGTCAATATGACGTGATTTGTAGACAGTTAACAAAGCTTAAGCAGGTATGGACAAATTACCATGATCTTAGATCCTAATTTCTCTTTTCTAATTTCTATTACTACTTTCCAATTTCCAACAACCAGTTTCTATGTACAATAATCATTTCGGCGGAGTTATCTGGACAAACCACGCGATGGATCGGATGCGTCAGCGCGGAATTAAGCAGGGCGACGTCTGGGCAACATGGAGAAGCCCCGATCAGAGCAGACCCGGTACGGGATCACGTCAGGGTGCTTGGATTTATTACAGAACATGGGGGAATCAAAAAATTGAGGTTGTAGCCAAACAAAACGAAAAACGCGAATGGGTGATTATATCGGTTTGGTCCCATGAGATAGCTCGTGCATCTCACGGGACCCCGTTGAGTGTGCAAAGCGCTACTCAATCGGGGTCAGATTTTCGTAGACCCTCATTTTTAAGAAACCTTTTTAATATCCTCTTCAAATAACGAGTGTTTAGGCGTAGAATTGGGAACGCTTTTGGATGGCAAAGATATCTGATCGGTTTAAGAAGTTTAGAAAAAAATTGGGAAAGTGGTTTTGGGTGGTAATTACCATTTTGATATTTGGAGTTGGATTTTTGCTGATTAAAGAAAGATCCAAAAAAGAAGTTGCAACCTTTACCATTCAAAGAGGAGTGGTTCGTGAAGAACTTATTCTTACGGGTTCTATTAAAGCTGAAAAATATTCTCTTTTGGCGTTCCCGACCTCAGGAAAAATTGCTTGGGTAGGGGTTAGTGAGGGGCAAAAAGTAAATAAGGGTCAAGCTCTCATCTCTCTTGATAAAACAGTGCTCAATACCGTATATCAACAGGCCCTTAATAACTTACGAAACTACCAGGCTGCAGCTGAAAACGCTGTAGATAGTGTTAAGGACCATGCGGTGGACGAAAGTTATACTCAGAAGGCCACACGTACGGCCGCAGAGGTCGCCCGAGATAATGCCTACGATGCAATCAAGGCTGCGGAATATAACCTTAGGAATTCAACTTTATTTGCTCCGTTTGCCGGCCTTGTCGTGTCTCTTCCTTTCTCAATTCCGGGAGTGAATGTCACTCTCGGGGATACCCAAGTTGAAATAGTTGACCCTGCAACTATTTATTTTGAGGTTCAAGCTGACCAGAGTGAGGTAATTAATACTAAAATTGGTCAGGAAGTAGCCATAGTTTTGGATTCATATAAAGATAAAGAAATCAAAGGCAAGGTAGCCTATGTCAGTTATACACCAATTACGGGTGAAAGCGGAACTGTTTATAAGATTAAAGTTAATCTTGATCAAAAGAGTTTGGGAGATCTACTACCACGTATTGGCATGACGGGAGATGCCAAGTTCATTCTTTCCCAGAAAGAGGACGTTTTGTATGCGCCTTCAAAATTTGTGCATTCGGATAAAGACGGAAAATATGTTGACCTGGGTAAAAAGAACAGTAAGGGCAGGGTCAGCGTTGGGGTTGAAAGTGAGGAGAGGATAGAAATTACGACAGGGGTAAAAGAGGGCGATATTTTGTATGATTAAACTTGAGAATGTATGTAAATCATATCAAGTTGGGGATGAAGGTGTTAATGCAGTAAAAAATATTAACCTCTTGATTAAGGAAGAAGAGTTTATAGGTATAATGGGGACTTCAGGGAGTGGTAAATCCACTCTGATGCATATAATCGGACTTTTGGAAAAACCCACTAGCGGCAAAGTTATCTTAGAAGGCAGCGACATCTCCAAGCTTTCCGATAATGAACTTTCCAAAATTAGAAATAAAACCGTCGGTTTTGTATTTCAATCTTTTAATCTAATAAATAGGTTTACGGTTCTTGAAAACGTGCTTCTACCCACCCGGTATTCAAAGGAACCCTTAAAATTTAATGCGGTAGCCCGTGCGGAGGAGCTGCTCAAAAAATTTGGCATCCTCGAAAGAAAAAATTTCTTTCCGAATAAAATTTCGGGAGGACAGCAACAGCGTGTAGCTATTGCCAGGGCTCTCGTTATGAGCCCTAAAATTATTCTTGCGGATGAACCAACCGGAAATTTGGATAGTAAAACGGGAGGCGAGATATTGACGATTTTAAGTTCTCTAAATAAAGAATTTGG
>CAZCNT010000009.1:0-26849 GCA_964500695.1 uncultured Gammaproteobacteria bacterium
AATGATCCATATATAACGACTTACCCAATGTCGCATATGTATCTTAACTTACACAGTTTTTTATAAGTTCTATTACGGCTCAAGCAGCAACCTTAGGCGGACAGGCAAATTTTAATCGATTTTTGAGGTTAATTCTAGGATTTTATCGAGGCCTCCGTCAACAATCACTTCCAGGTTTCCCCAGCTTTTGCCAAGTCTGTGGTCTGTAACGCGGTCCTGGGGGAAATTGTATGTCCGGATTTTTTCATTTCTCATTCCTCGCCCAATGGCACTCCTATAGCCTGCAATCGTACGTAACTTTTCTTCTTCTTGCTTCTCCCAAAGCTTTGCCCGCAAGAGCGAGAGGGCAATTTGTCTGTTTTGCTCTTGGAAGCGCTCCTCACGGGCTTGTACGACTAAACCTGAGGGTTTGTGGGTAAGTCGAACGGCCGTAGCAACTTTGTTTACATTTTGCCCTCCGTGTCCGCCACCTGTTGTGAACTGCCACTCAATGTCTTGTGGGTTAATCTGAACGTCGCTTTCTTTAACCTCGGGCAATACCGCAACGGTTGCAGTTGAAGTGTGAATTCTACCTCGTTTTTCGGTAGCTGGAACGCGCTGGACACGATGAACCCCACTCTCATTCTTCAGCGCGTTAAACGCGCCTGCGCCAGTGATTTTTATGGTAGTTTCGGATAATTGGCTTATCTTCCAGCCCTTTTTAACGGCAAAGCGGTTATACATGCGGAGTAGATCCTGACCCCACAATTTAGCCTCGTCACCGCCGGTAGCCCCACGGATCTCGAGATAAGCAATCTGATTATTTTCCATTGTGATTATTTTCCATCTTCCATCTTATTCATCAATTGGCCAATTTACAAATATTTAAATGAAATGGAAAATGGACAATTCAGCAGATCGAAAATCGAGCCTAAGAGCGGAGCTCTGTAAGCGTGGTTGGCCTTTCTGCTTCTTCTAGGAGTTTCTTTTCTTTTTTAATTCTTCGTTTTTCGCTTTTAGATATTAATTTGTTTTTGGCTCCTGCCATTTTAGTCTTGAAGGCATCAACCCTACCGGCCGTGTCCACAAACTTCATCGTGCCTGTATAAAACGGGTGGCAAGCTCCGCAAACCTCAACGCGGATTTCAGGCAGAGTCGCGCCCACCGTGAATGTGTTTCCGCAAGCACAAGTTATCTTCGCCTCTTCATACCATTTTGGGTGAATTTGAGCTTTCATAACTGCTTATTATATCTGGATTTCTTCCATTCGGCAAGGAAGACTCCGATGGCTATAACAACCGAGCCGATTATAAGAGGGGCGGTTATTTTTTCCTTGAGCCAGAGGAGTGAAAGGGGAATCCCAAAGACGGGGTAGAGATAGGCAAAAACACTGGCCTCGCTTATCTCAATAGACTTTTCTGCCTTGTGCCAGAGGTAATAGGCAAGCGTGCCCGAAAGAAGCGCCATGTAGAAGACTCCGAGATGATAAGACAGGGGAACTGAGGTCAGAATTTGGAATTTGGAAACTAGAATCTGGGGCAACGTGAATGGTATGAGAGTTAGAAAACCGACAATGAAAGAGAGGCTTGTAGAGGTTAGGGCATCAACACTGCTTCGCAGGACGAGTTTGGCAAGAACCGCCGTTATCGCTCCTACAAGAATTGAGGCAAAGACTAACATGTTTCCGCTTAGTCCGGTAAATCCGTCCCGGAACTTAAGTACAGGTTCAATGACTGTAATTAAAGTTCCTGCAAGGGCAATAAGAATTCCAGCACTTTCCTTTTTTGTAATGTGTTCCTTGAGAAAGAAAACGCCGGCGATAGCTATGGTAATGGGAGCCATGGCTGAAATAATATTTGAATCGATAGAGGTCGTTTTATCAGTTCCAAGAAAAAGCAGTCCAAGAGAAACGGTGGAAAGAAGAAATCCGTTGAAAAGAGTTAAAGCCCACACTTTCGGACTTTTTGGTAGCTTGGGTTTAATAATAATAAAAAGTGCCAATGCAACTACCGAAGAAATAAAAAACCGGTAGGTAAGGAAGATAAATGGCGGGAAACCGTCAAGGGTGTACTTTATTACCGCTGCTGCAAAGCCCCAGATGACAGATACTATTAGAAGTTCAATGTAGGCGCGCTTGCGGACAGGGTTCATAGACTAATTATAACAGTGTTACAAAGCACTGATATGTCATTCTTTTAAGAATGACATCAATTACCAATTATCAATTTACAATTGGGGGTTAGAGGAGATCAATGATTCGATCGATACCAAACGAGAAGCCGACCGCAGGGATGGCACGCCCCGCAAACATTCCGATCAAGTTGTCATATCTGCCGCCGCCGCCAATAGAAAGACTTCCCGGAGTTTTATCAAGTTTAAGTTCAAAAATTGTTGATGTGTAATAATTCAAGCCGCGGGCTAAAAACGGATTAAAAACGTAGTCCTGACCGTCTTTAAAACCGTCGTTCTCTAGTTTGGAGAAAATGTCTTTAAGACGTTGGGTTTTTTCGGCATTCTCCAGTTTTGCAAGACTCCCAACCTGTTTTTCAACATCAGCTCGTCCGATTTTTTCTATTTTGTCGATAATTATAATCTGACTACCGGTAAGACCTAGTTTGTCAAAAATTTCCCGGTCGTTAATTTGAAAAATTGCCTCATTTAGGCCGATTGCACGGGCGGATTTGATTACGGCTTCGATTACTTTTACATCTTCTTCAAAATTATCAGATCCCACGGTATCAAAATCAAACTGTGTAAATTCGCGCTTTCTTCCCTTTTGCGGATTTTCGCCGCGGAAAACCTGGCCTATCTGATATCTGGAAAAAGTAGGGTTTAGGAGACCAAGATTATTGGCTACAAAACGGGCCAGGGGAACGGTCAGATCATACCTAAGAGCCAGTTTTCTGCCACCCTTGTCCGATAGCTCGTAAATTAGTTTTTCCTCTTCACCGTATTTTCCAAGCAGAGTTTCGGCGAATTCAACGGTGGGGGTTTCAAGGGGGACAAAGCCACACTTCTCCAAAACGTCTGCGATTTTCCCTGTCATCGCACGCCTTTTTTCTGCCTCGGGAGGCTTTGTATCGCCAAATCCTTTTGGTGTAACCGGACCCTTTTGCATACTTATATGATACTACAGATCTTAGGATTTTTGGATTACGAAGATTGCACGGACTGTCGGGGTGGCTTGGGAGTTATCTGATACATAGATTACAGTATCTCCGTCACCGATTGAGGCCAGTTTTACGGCAGAAGTTTTTCCTGAAGAATATGAAAGAAGACTTGTATTTTTGCTTGGGGCAACAGAGACGGCCTGACTGTCTTTTAGCCCTGTGACCGTAATATTCTTCTTTGAAGTGTCTGTGACTTTGCCAAAAGCGGCGTTTATTTTTGGCTCGATGGTTGGATCCGTGATCAAAATTCTTTGGGCGTTAAGAACAGAGTTAGAATTTATGTAACCCATGGCCGCTATAAAATCTCCGATAGCAATATCTATAAGTTTTACGATTTTGTTGGTTTTCCCGGTTGTCTTGATGACGGCAATATTGTCTGACTCAATCGATATTTGCTCAATTTGAATTTCTCCCGTTTTGATTTGAATAGTCGAGTCTGTAATGTCAGTAACGGTACCAATGAAGGCCTTGGGCCGATTCAGTGCCGCCTCCACCTTTTGAGCGACTTTTAAGCGAATCTCTGAGCTACTTGTTACATTTTCTTCAGGTTTTGGCGTCGTGACAGCCGCGGGCACAAAAGAGGAGGAGTAAATAACCAGAACTTTGCCCGCGTTTTCATTCCCCAATGAGTCAAATGCCATAAGTTTTATTTGATTAATGCCGGGAATTAGATCTACATCTTGGGTAAAAATTCCCGAATCGTCCGCCTGAATTATGTAATCGTCTTCTTCACCCGATATTGTAATCCAGGCAAGAGGTTTGGTTATTCCTGAGACTGCAACAGAATTTTGAGTAATTACGTCGTTGTTCTCCGGTTTGTCAAGTGTAATCTTAAGTTCGGGATTTCCGGGTTTTAGAGATAGGGAAGGTTGGGGAGTGCCCACATTTTTGGTAACGGAAGAGTTAATCCTATAGAAGCCAAAGGCCACAATTAAACCGAGTACAATACTTATTGTTACGACCCAAACGATTTCTTTTCGCATCGCCCGTCAATATAGTCAAATTAAAGCAAAATGTCAAACGACATTTTGCTTGGCAAGCATAGAGTTTCTATATACCAAACTCAAAAGATATAGATATTTTGTATTTGAGTTTGCTATATAATAGATCACGCTTGAGATGTCAAGGAAGCCGAGAATCGTCTTGCTAATAAATCGGGGATTTGTTAGCATGAGCCTAAGGAATAAGCAAATAAATTTTGTAGATTTAAATCATGGACATCACTTACCTTGGTCATTCAAGTTTTAAAATCAAGACCAAATTTGCAACTGTTATAACTGATCCTTTTGATCCTCAAAAGGTTGGCCTCAAATACACGGGGGTAGAAGGTGAAATTGTAACTGTTTCTCATTCTCACACTGACCATAATGCTACGGGGAAAGTAAGCGGTGTTAAAAAAATTATCGAAGGCCCCGGTGAGTATGAAGTTTCGGGAGTTTCAATAATGGGGTTTGCCTCCTACCACGACGATAAAAAAGGGGAGGAGAGGGGAAGTAATACGATTTATGTTATTGAGGCGGACGGACTCAGGCTTGCCCACCTTGGTGATCTGGGTCACCCCTTGAGTGATGATTTAGTTTCTGAAATGGGGACAATCGACATTTTGATGGTTCCTGTCGGAGGAGTTTATACAATAGGATCGAAAGAAGCGGGTGAGGTGGTTGGTAAAATTGATCCATATTTTGTTATGCCAATGCACTATAACGTTCAGGGTTTAACGTTAAGCCAAGCAGAAAAAATGGAACCAGTCGAAACTTATTTGAAGGAATCCGGGCTTCCTGTTGAAAACTTACCCAAGTTTACAATTAAAAAAGAAGATATCTTGGAAGATCAAAACACAAAGGTCATTGTTCTTGAAAAGAAACAATAACCTATTTTTCATTTATCATTTGTCATTTTCCATTTCATTTAAATATCTCTCAATTTTTAAATTGAAAAATAAGATGATAGATGGAAAATCAGAAGATAGAAAATTTAAACCTTCTTTACAAGCTGCTCCAATAAGGTTATAAGCAATTATAAAAATGAAAGATCAACAAACCAAGATCCGCATTCCCCCTCATTCGCAAGAAGCTGAGGAATCTGTTCTTGGAGCAATGCTTCTTGACAAAGACGCGGTTATCGCGGTAGCCGAATTTTTGCTGCCTGAAGATTTTTATGATGAACGTTTAAAAGAAATTTATCAAGCTTGTTTGGATCTTTATGAACTTAGGCAACCTATTGATGTTTTAACCGTCACGGACAGATTAAAAAAGAGGAAAGGTGTTAAAAAAATTAACAACTCATCTTTTCTGGCAGATTTGGCTAATAATGTTCCGACAGCTGCTCATGTTGAGCACTATGGCCGTATTGTTAAAGATACTGCAACCAAAAGAGCGCTTATGTCAGCCGCTTCGCGGCTTGTTGACATCTCTTTTGATGAGGGAATGGGAGCCAGTGAGGTACTGGATAAAGCGGAGAGTGAGATTTTTTCTTTAAGCCAAAAGTCCTTAAGTAAAACTTTTACTTCCGTTCGCGAAACGTTGGCGGAAAGCTTTGACAGACTTGACGAACTTCATAAATCGGGTGAGGGGATGAGGGGGGTTCCCACCGGGTTTACGGACTTAGATAACGCACTTGCCGGAATGCAAAAAAGTAACCTTCTGATTTTGGCAGCGCGCCCCGGAGTGGGGAAGACTTCGTTGGCGCTTAACATTGCGCAAGATATTGCCGTCAGACAGAAACGCCCGGTTGGATTTTTTTCGCTTGAAATGAGTAAAGAGGAATTGGTTGACAGACTTCTTGTGGGGCAGGCGGATATTGATGCCTGGAAATTAAAGACGGGGAAGCTTAGTGACGAAGATTTTACTAAGTTAAGCGATGCGATGGGAGAGTTGGCTGAAGCCCCGCTTTTTATCGATGACACGCCGGCCCTCTCGATTCTTGAGATGAGAACCAAAGCCCGGCGTCTTCAGGTGGAAGAAGGTATTGATCTTCTGGTGGTAGATTATTTACAGCTGGCAAGAAGCAGGAATCTTGAAAACAGAGTACAGGAGGTTTCGGAAATTTCCCAAGGGTTAAAAAACATGGCGAGGGAGCTTAAAATTCCCGTTTTTGCTCTTTCCCAACTTTCCCGAGCGGTAGAAACCAGGGGGGGTAAAAAACCCCAACTTTCGGACCTTAGAGATTCCGGCTGTCTAACGGGAGATAGTTTGGTAACTTTATACACAACCTGTGAGAGGGTAAAGCTTGAGTCGTTGGTTGGGAAAAAAGATTTTAAAGTGATGTCATTAAATTCAATGCTAAAAATGGAGGCGGCGACAGTAAGCAAAGTTTTTCCAAGCGGTAAAAAGAAAGTTTACAAGTTGACATTAAAAAGTGGGCGGGAAGTAGTTGCTTCCGCAAATCATAAGTTTTTTAGATTTGACAGTTGGGAAAGATTGGACGCACTGCAGATAGGGGATAGATTGGCTATACCCAGAATTTTACCGATAATAGGGAATAAAAAGATTTCTCGCAATAAATTAATCGTATTGGCGCATATGATTGGGGACGGATGTTATGTTAAAAGACAACCCATTCATTACACAAATTCCGAAATTAAACTTATTAACATTGTAAAAAAGGCAGCATGCAAAGAATTTAACATTAACCCCAGAATTGTCAGGCAGAATAATTGGTATCATTTATATCTTTCGGCCAGTGAGAGATTGGCCAGAGGAAAAAGAAATCCGATTGTTAAATGGTTTGATGAGGACTTGGGAATCTATGGCCAGCATTCTCGTGAAAAAATAATACCAAATCAAGTTTTCTCTTTAAGAGAAAATGAAATTAGGTTATTTTTAAGGCATTTATGGGCAACCGACGGATGTATTCACACTCAGAGAGGTGAAAAATCCAAAGTATCAATTTACTATGCCTCAGGGAGCAGGGAATTAATAAAACAAGTCCAACATCTATTGTTGCGTTTGGGGATACTGTCTAAAATCTCCAAGACTTCAAAAAAAGGATATCAAGATGTGTGGAATGTGCATGTTCAAGGAAAAACTGAACAAATTAAGTTTTTGTCGAAAGTCGGCTCCGTGGGTAGAAAGAAAGAGGAGGCTAAAAAAGCAAAAGCTTTTTTAAATACCATATCGGAAAATCCGAACAATGATGTGGTTCCTAAAAAAATGTGGAATTTTGTGAAAGAAATTCTTAAAAACAAAAATATAACGGCAAGGGATTTCCAACAAAAAATGAATTGGGCATATAGCGGTACCCAGAGATATAGTAACGGGATTAGCAGGGCAAGACTTTTAAAGATATATCGCGTCTTGAAAGATAAAATGTTGAAGACTTATGCAGAATCTGACATTTATTGGGATGAAGTTAAATCAATTGAATATGTGGGTGTCAAAAATGTTTATGATGCCACAGTACCTAAAAATGCAAATTTTGTTGCAAATGACATAATAGTTCACAACAGCATTGAACAGGACGCGGACGTTGTTATGTTTTTATGGCGTGAGGATGAGGAGGACTCTGAAAACATGATGCTTGATATTGCCAAACACAGAAACGGACCTCTTCGAAGTGTTCCTCTGCGCTTCAGAGGCGACCGCATCAAGTTCTTTGGGCGCGAGACAAAACATACGAAGTAGTTCTATTCTCCCCATCGAGGCTCGATAAAAATGAAGGCGGCTGAAAGTTGTGGTTCTAATACACCTCTTCTGTAAGAGCCTTCATCTTGCATAAAAAGCGAGCCGCTTGATCCATAGAGATATCGCTTGGTTTGCTCTATTTTTGGTTCTCCGTTTTCTCCTTTTACTATCGAGGCTTTTAATGTAATTTTGCCTGCATCCATCAATTGCCCATCAACTTTTCTATCTTTTAAATCCTTAAGAAAGGTGCTATGGATAGTAAATTCAGGGAAGATGTAAATCTTTTGTCCAAGAACTATAAATTTTAGTTTACTTTCACCTGTTACATTCCAGTCACCTTCAG
This sequence comes from uncultured Gammaproteobacteria bacterium, assembly GCA_964500695.1. Lineage (GTDB taxonomy): Bacteria > Patescibacteriota > Microgenomatia > UBA8517 > UBA8517 > CAZCNT01. The sequence goes on from CAZCNT010000009.1 coordinate 8,115, forward strand.
ATAGATGCTCTGGCTTAAAGGTTGCTGAGCTGAAGCTGGTTGGTGTGATCTTAGTAGAATGTAAGGTATAGCTAAGCTTTCGACACTCCGTATCGAAAATGTCTAGATTTAAGTGAGAACTATCTGTCATATCAAGCACTACATATCTGTCGCCCCCTCTTTGCTCCACGACCTCGATTGTTGGTGCCATTTGCGGGAAGTATACTACGCTATAGGTCTATATTCAAATCTGTGCCGAGGGTGGGAGTCGAACCCACATGAGGTTTAAGGCCCCACAGGTTTTTGAGACCTGCGCGTCTGCCATTCCGCCACCTCGGCCTATTTGGTATTTTACCACAAATGAAGCTGGGAAATTAGCTTTGGAGCCACCAGAAGCCGGCTAGAATTATAAGAACCTGGGGGACGATTCCCCAGAAAACACTTTCCACTTGAACCTGCATTTTTCTTTCATAGTCTACCCATTTTTTGTAAATTCCGCGTCTTAGATTTTTAAATAAAAAGAATGGATACTTGCTTACGTCCGGAAGAACAGAAGCTAGTGAGCAAGCAATGATTGTTATTGCAAGAGCACGGTTGGGTAAAGCGCTATAGGCAATCCCCAGACCTACCGCCAAAGACAAAAGCGCATCGCTAATTGCTATTTTAATTGTATTTTTGCTTGGTCCGCCGTTTTTTACCGTTTCAGTGTAGGTATGGGGGTTCCAGTGGGGAACTTTATCGAGGACAAAGTGGCTCGCAAACGCCAAAGGTATTGCGATCCAGGGATTCCCTATTTTGGTTGCAATTGCAGCCCCCAAAACCACATGGGGAGTTTCTAACATGGTGAAAGTAATAGTATCATATATACTTAAGCCATGCTACCAAGCCTAATTGTTACAGTATCCGGAGTGTTGACATTTCTCTTCCTTTTTTGGAAGAGGCTTAGAGAGGACTATGCCCCGGGAATTATTTTTGAGTCCGCTTTTTACATTGTTTTGGGAATTGGTATTAGTCAGTTTGTAAGCCTTCGGTTTTTACCGAATTGGTTTTTTTGGGCAGGAATCCTCGGATCGATAGCCGGAATTTACTTGGGACATTTAAGGTTTAGAATAAGATTCTATGAATCTCTGGAAGGATTGGTAATTGGTCTTTTACCCTGGGTGTCGTTTGTTTTTCTGAAAGACTCTGTTATACATTCTTCTTTAAACTCATTTTTGGCTTTTTTGGTTATGCTTTTAGCTATCTTCATTTTTTATTACTTAGATGTACACTTTCGCGAGTTTACGTGGTATAAAAGCGGTAAAGTGGGTTTTGCAGGACTTTCTACCTTGGCCATTATTTTTACGGTGCGTTCGGCCATTGCCTTATTTGGAATCGGTGTGTTAACATTCTCGGGTAAATACGAGGGGGCTTTTTCAGCGACAGCTGCCTTCTTTTGTTTTATACTGATATACAATTTATCGAGGAGTACAGAATGAAAAAAGATAATAAAAAAAAACAAGCGGTTAAGTCTGATACCCCAAGTTTTCCGGCAAGCTTACTTTCTCCCGTTGCCCAATTTTTGGAGGCCCGCTTAAATGTTTTGAAAAAGAGAAAGAAAGAAATTGTGAAGGAGGATCCATTTACCGATACTTCAAGAACAATTGACAATGCCGCACCGGATATTGAAGCGGATGAACAGTTTGGACACGCAAGGACTTCGGCGATAAGTAAAGAAATCGGTAAGAGCATAATAGGGGTAAGAAAAGCCTTGACTAGGATAAAGATAGGGAAATATGGCATTTGTGAGGAGTGCGGACAAATGATCGATACGGATAGACTGATGATTTATCCCGAAGCTACACTCTGTACAAAGGATGCAAGAAAAAGGGAGAAATAGAAGCTTCGTTACTTAGTTACTTCGTTAATTGGTGTAAAATACAACCGTGGAACCTAGAATAATATTCGAAGACAGTTCATTCTTTGTTGTAGACAAACCTTCGGGATGGATTACCAATGAGGCGGACACAACCACGACTCAATCAGTCTTACAAACCTGGATTCGCACTAATCACCAATCACTAATCACCAATCACCCAGAGTTTCGTGACGGTATAGTTCACAGATTGGATAAAGAAACCAGTGGGATTTTACTCGTTGCCAAAACCAAAAAGGCTTTTACCAAACTTCAGGAGGAATTTAAAAATAGGGAAGTGGAAAAAACTTACACCGCGCTTCTTCATGGTCGCGTTGAACGCGAAGGAAAAGTTGATGTTCCGATTGGCCGTCTTCCATGGCGGCGCGATAGATTCGGTGTCCTTAACGGAGGACGCGAGTCGGTCACTTTGTATAAGGTTCTCAAGTTTTATCCGGGGAATAATGCGGGTCATAGTTTGGTTGAGTTTTACCCAAAGACCGGCAGGACTCATCAGATCAGAGTTCACGCCAAACATATCGGTCATGCGGTCGTTGCTGATGAATTCTACGCGGGCAGGAAGACCGCCAGGAACGATCGGATTTGGTGCCCAAGACTTTTTCTCCATGCATCCGGAATAAAATTTATTCATCCGGAAAGTGGGAAAGAGGTTGAATTTAAATCCAAGCTTCCCCCAGAGATCCAACAGGTTCTCCAAAATTTGGAAAAGTGATTTTACTGTATAATTATTTTTGATGAGCTCAAGACATAGAGAGCATTGGAGATATAAAAATCTTACGATAGTTTTTATAGGAGTCGTTTTAGCCATTATCCTTTCAAAAAACGAGATGTTTCGTTCATTTTTGCTTCATCTCGGCAGCTTTGGATATGTCGGTGCTTTTGTGGCCGGTATTTTTTTTGTTTCAACAGTTACTGTTGCTACAAGCGCTTTGGTTTTGCTTACTCTTGCCGAGACACTTTCCTCTATAGAGCTTGGATTGATTGCGGGATTTGGTGCGGTAGTGGGGGATATGTTAATTTTTAATTTAATTAAAGACGATCTGGCTAACGAAATAGAAGATCTTTATGAACAAATAGATACAAAAAAGCATCTGGTCAAATTGTTTCATACAAAATATTTCAATTGGATGCTGCCTGTAATCGGAGCTATTATTATTGCCTCACCCTTACCTGACGAGATGGGCATAAGTCTCATTAATCTTTCAAAGATAAGCTCTTTTAAATTCATAATTCTTTCCTATCTGCTAAACTCGATTGGCATCTTTTTAATTGTTTCCGCTTCGGTAGTTATAAAACCATAATGTTTCCAAACGAAAGCGGACTTTCAGACGAAGAAGTTGTCAAAAGGCGACAACAATACGGTTATAATATTTTGCCTGAAAAAAAACCTCAAAGCCAGTTCTCTCTTCTGATTCAGCAACTAGCAAACCCCTTAGTTTATGTGTTGCTTTTAACCACTCTCGTTACTCTTATTATTGGGGACATTGGCGATGCGATAATTATTTTCCTCGCGGTGTTTATAAATACTGTCTTAGGGTTTATCCAGGAAAGCAGGTCTTACAAGGCTCTTTTTGCCCTTAAGCATTATGTTACCGCTAAAGCAACCGTTGTTCGGAGTGGCAAAAGAATTTCCATTAATACCTCAGAAATTGTACCCGGAGACATGGTGATTTTGGACCAGGGGGCAAAAATACCTGCTGACGGAAAACTTACTTTTGCAAACAGACTATATATAGACGAAGCGCTACTTACCGGTGAGAGTCTGCCGGTCAATAAAAACAAAAATGAAACTGTATTTATGGGTACAGTCGTTTCTTCAGGACAAGCTGTTATGTTAGTTCAAACTATAGGGCCGGCCACAAAAATGGGAGGAATTGCACTGCAAATACAGGAAAAAGAGGAGGACACTCCGCTTCAAAAGCAACTCAGAACATTCAGTAAACAGTTGGTGATTGTAATTGGTCTTTTGACATCGCTGGTTTTTATACTGGGAATTCTACACAGATTCGCCTTAACAGAGATATTCATAACATCTGTAGCCTTAGCCGTTTCAAGTATTCCTGAAGGCCTGCTTATTTCGCTTACCGTAATCTTGACTCTCGGAATGCAGAAAATAATAAAACATAAGGGTTTGGTAAGAAAACTTTCGGCCGCAGAAACCCTGGGAGGCATAACGGTTATTTGCGTAGATAAAACAGGTACTCTTACGGAAGGTAAAATGGAGGTGACGGACTACATAGGGGATAAAGAAAAACTCGCAGAACAGGTTCTTTTGGCAAACGATTTGGATGACCCGATTGTTATTTCTGCTTTTGAGTGGGGGCGGACAATTATTAATGATTTTGTTTCAAAGCATCTGCGACTGGACAGTATTCCTTTTTCTTCAAAAGAGCGATTTTTTATAAGTCTTCACGAGTAGACTAAGAATAATAATATCCTTTTTGTAAACGGCGCTCCGGAACTTTTGCTCGGCTGGACATCTTTACCTGAAGCAGAAAAAAACGAAATCGTAAAAAGTATTGACAGTTTGACAAAACAAGGGAAAAGACTAATAGGTTTTGCAAGAAAAGAAGTGGCTTTGGATAAAAAGAATCTTGTTACAAGCGATGCAAAGGAAGGTCTTTCCTGGGTTGGCCTATTGGCTTTTTCGGATCCTGTCAGGTTGGGTGTCAAAGATGCTTTAGAGTTAGCTTATAACGCCGGTATAAGAACGGCAGTGATTACTGGGGATTACTCAAAAACTTCGGAATTCGTTCTGTTTGAATTAGGAATATCAATCAAAAAGAGTGAGATACTTCTGGGGAGTGAACTGGAAAATATGACTCCTGATGAGTTGTCCCAAAAAGTAAAATTAATAAAGTTGTTTGCCAGGACCTCACCCGACCAAAAACTGAGAATCGTGGAGGCGATGAAAAAAACGGTGAAGTTGTGGCGATGATGGGAGACGGGGTGAACGATGCGCCGGCCCTTCACAAAGCGGATATGGGTATAGTGGTAGGGGAGGCTACAGATGTTGCCAAGGAATCTGCCGATCTTGTTCTTCTTGACTCCAATTTTTCAACAATAATATCAGCAATTGAGGAAGGAAGGTCGATATTTGAGAACATCAGGAAAATAATTCTCTATCTAATGAGCGATGCTTTCACTGAAATAATTATAGTTATTGGAAGCATAGCTATGGGAATGCCTCTGCCTATAACCGCGGTGCAAATACTATGGATAAACTTAATTTCTGACGGTTTTCCCAATCTTGCCCTGACTGTGGACCCCAAAAGAAGCGACATTATGAATGAATCGCCGCGTATGCTAAAGGAGCATCTGGTAAACGGCTGGATGCTCGCTTTGATAGGATTTATGAGCTTAATTGGGGGAGCAATTTCTTTAGCCGCTTTCGTTATAGTTTACAAAACTACAAACGATATCAGTCTGGCAAGGTCTGTTGCTTTTATCACTCTCGGTTTAGACTCTTTGGTGTATGTTTTTTCGGTAAGAACTCTCATGAGACCGTTTTGGAAAAGCAATTTGTTTGAAAACAAATTGCTGATCTGGGCCGTTGTCGCAGGGTTTGGTTTACAGGTGCTGCCGTTTACATCTTCTTTCTTGAGGCAATTTTTTGGATTAAGCAGTCTTGGCTATAATTATTGGGCAGTTGCAATCGGACTATCCATGTTAATGTTTTTAGTTGTAGAAATATTTAAAGTGGCTTATAAACGAAACCTGAGGGGAGTACTTAATAAATAAATGTAAATTGTTTTATGCCTTCGTCTTATTAATTTCACAACCTCTTTACACGGCGTGGAGCCTCGACTAATATAAGTATGTATGGAAATTGTTTTGGGACTTTTTTTAATTACGATAGCAGCCACTTTGGGGGGACTGCTCGCAAAAAGTCTTAAACTTCCAAGTTTGGTTGGCTACATAGTCGCGGGCATCGCTTTTGGAGCGATCTTACCCGAAAATCTTAAGAGCGTAGCGGGTCTTGCTCAAATAGGTACTATTTTGCTTCTTTTTTCAATTGGTTTGGAATTATCGTTGACTAAACTCTCGAAATTTCTAAAGGTTGCAGTAATCGGTTCTATTATTCAGATACTTTTAGTGACAGTTTCAAGCTATATTATTTTAAATTTATTCAATTTTCCTCCGATAACATCGCTTATTCTGGCCCTCGGTTTTTCCCTTTCGTCAACGGCTGTTGTTGTTAAACTCCTTTCGGATAGAGGAGAACTGGAAACGATTCACGGAGGAGTAATGTTGGGATGGTTATTGTGTCAGGATTTGGCGGTCATTCCTATTATGGTGACGCTCCCGGTGCTGGCCAATCTAAATTCAGGTTGGGCTGTACCTTTGACAATGGCATTAGGCAAAGCGGCGCTGGTAGTTACCGTGGTAATTTTTTTGGGCAAGATGGTAATTCCATTCCTTGTCCATAAAATGGCGGGAACAAATTCAAGAGAACTTCTTCTTCTTTCTTCAGTTGGCTTGGCGCTTGGTACGGCAACAGTAACTTCATTTTTTGGAATTTCACCGGCTTTGGGTGCATTTTTAGCCGGCATAGTTATTTCAGAATCTCAAGAACATCACGCAATCTTTGCAGAAACACGCCCCTTAAGAGACTTATTTATGGCGCTTTTCTTTGTATCTCTGGGGTTTCTGGTTAGCCCGGCGGCAGTGGTAGTCCACTTGCCATTAATCATCACTTTAGCTTTTATAGTCCTACTGCTTAAGGCAATGGTTGTGTTTGTTGTCAGCACCTTTTTTGGGTATCGCGGGAAAACTGTTATTGCCGCAAGTTTGGGTTTGGCTCAGGTTGGGGAGTTTGCATTTGTTATTTTTTCAGTAGCTCTGGGACTTAAGCTTATAAGTACCGAAAATACTACTTTGGCAATTTCTGTTACGCTCCTTACTTTAATTTTGACGCCACTAATTTTTAAGGGGGTTCTTCCGCTTTGGCGAAAACTCCGTAATTTAACGTCAAACTCAACGTTTGGAAGGTTATTTTCTTCAAATGAAAAGAGAGACGCATTTTCGGAAAGTGTTTCCGAACATATAATTATCTGTGGATACGGAAGAGTGGGGAAGTGGGTAGGAAAAGGCCTTGCGGATTTTAATATTCCTTTCGTGGTTGTGGAGTACAACCAGAAAATTGTTCAGGATCTTAAAGAGGGCGGAATATCTGTTTTATATGGTGATCCGACAGAGCCGGAAGTTCTGGAGGCAGTTAACATTCGTCAGGCGAAAGCTGTAATTCTTGCAATACCAGATCAGGTTGCTCAGGAGACCTTGGTTGCTTATATCCAAACCGTAGCACCCAGTGTAAAGATTATAAGCAGAGTTCATGAAGATAGTGATTGGGAAAAGCTAAAAATCCTTAGGGTTGATAAAGTCGTGCAACCGGAATTTGAGGCCGCAATGGAAATAATCAGAAGCATCCTTCTTGGTCGCGGAAAGAATAAAGAAGAAATATCCGAAGCGGTTAGGGGACTTCGGTTGTCTCATGCGCAAAAATAATACCATGAAGTCTACCCGAAGAAAAAACTTAATGAGGAAGAAGAATAAAGGTATGGGGAAATCCTTTAAATTTTTGGTTCTCCTATTTTTGGTATTGGGAATTTTTCTTTTTGTATATTTAAGGACAGTTTATTGGAACGGTCGTGATAAATTAGCATTCGCCTTTAGGATGAATAGTGGAGATGTTGGTGTTACAGTTGCCGACCCGAAATTAATCGAGATAACGACCTTGGTTATACCAGGGGATACTCAAGTTGATGTGGCGGAAAACTATGGCACGTTTCGAATTAAAAATGTTTGGCAGTTGAGCCAGAACGAAAAACTAAAAGGAAGGCTTCTTCCGGAAACAGTTACACAGAATTTTTTGTTTCCGACTTTTTTGTGGGCAGATATTAGCGGAATTAATATCGGCAATTCCTCGCTATCTGGAATTGTAAAATTCATTTTTGCTTCTAATGCGACAAATATCCCTTTTGGAGACCGGCTAAATTTGGCCCTTTTTGCTTTGAAGGTCAAGGGACCGGGAAGGACAGAGATTAACTTGGGCCAGAGCCAGTTTTTGCGCAAACTTAAACTTAATGACGGACAAACAGGCTATGTTTTAAACGGACAACCGTCCTCCCGTCTCACGGTTTATTTTACGGACAACACACCTTCAGTCTCCGGAACAAAAGTTAACATAGTAGATGCTACGGGCACGTCCGACGTCGCTAATAAAGTCGGACAAATAATTGAAGTGATGGGAGCCAAGGTGGTCTCGGTTGAGAAGAAAGAACCTGTCGGATTTGGTTGTGAAATTGCCGGAGCAGACTCCGAAATTGTCAAAAAAGTCTTGACCCTTTTTTCCTGTACCGATGGGAGCAGAACGAGTGATTTTGATTTGGAAATCAGACTGGGGCAAGATTTTGCAAAAAGATTTTAGTGCAAGGCATTTACGCCTGAGTGCTACATCTCTTCTTCTGTTATTTCTTCCTGAAACTCCATAAGCTTTTTGTCTTTATGAACAAGTTCCGGGGAAGTGAAAGCTATGTATTCTATTTTTTCGGTTGAGAATGACGGTCCCATACCAGGCTTATTACCGGGTTCAATTTCCCTTATAAATACACTAACTTCTTTTTTAGGATCAATCGATTTAACCAGCACATGGTACTTTCGACCATTTTTAAGTAGATTTCTAAGCCTTGCTGCCAGGTCGTCATGGAGACGGCCCAAGTACTTGCCGTCAGAGGTGGTAACTGAAACACGGTGGGCATGCGGCAGAAGCCGTACTTCGTCACCTGAATCAACACAAGCAAGGATGCCGGTATCACCAAGATGTGTGAGCGGAGCGATTTTTGTTTTACCCGGTTCTTCTAAGAATGATTCCAAAGAGGTGACGCCGATTTTTTGCCTGTCACCGGTTTTGACCACCAACCATTTTTCAAGACATTTTTGAGCGATAGAGTCCAAGGGGTCAATATCCAATACCTTTTGCGTGGTTTTCTTCGCCTTGCCAATCTGCCCGAGTTCGGAATAGCATCGCGCCAGTCTATTTAGAGAGTCAACGTCCATGGGGGAAAGAGAGAGAATTTCAAGGTTAGTTTTTACTGCTTCCTCCCATTTTCCGTTTAAAGCTAAATTTATGGCTTTTTGGGCAAGACTAACATCCATCTTCATGAGTATAGAGGCGGGACGTTTTATGTCAAGATCTGTCTGGTTTGATATGACGTCCTTAGACGACATATCAGCGTTCAATTCATACTCACAATAAATTGTGGAGTGTTCTTGAATGCTGATATAATACAACAATGAGTGGACACAGCCATTTCGCAACTATTAAGCGGCAAAAGGCAGTAAATGATGCGGCCAAGGGAAATGTCTTTAGTAAAATGGCGCGTGCAATAATGATTGCCGCTAAAGGTGGGGCGGATCCCAACATGAACTTCAAATTGAGATTTGAAATTGATAAAGCCAGAGCCGTCAGTATGCCAAAGGAAAATATTGAAAGGGCCATTGCCAAGGCGACAACGGACGCTGCCAATGTAGAAGAGATCGCCTATGAAGGCTTTGGGCCGTTTGGTATTAGTGTTATTGTCGAGGTGGCCACAGATAATAAAAATAGAACCGCTCAGGAAATGAAAAACACCTTTGAAAGGGGAGGGGGAAGCCTGGCCGGTCCCGGCGCGGTTTCATTCAATTTCGAAAGCAAGGGGTTTATGCTGGTCAAAAAATCGATCGATATAGATGCTCAAATGCTTTCTCTAATTGACGCAGGGGCAGAGGATATACAGGAAACCAATGATGGAATTGAGGTTTATGTGCCCCCGGAAAGACTTAGTGAGATACACAAAAAATTAGTAGACATGGGGCTAACGATGGATGAAACCGAACTTCAAATGAAACCCAAAAACTTGCAAACAATATCGGACCCCGTGGAGGCAGCTAAAGCTATAAAGTTTCTGGATTCGTTCGAAGAGCTTGATGATGTACAAAAAATATTCTCAAACTTAGACATTCCGGACGAAACCATGGCCCAAATGAGTTCATAAAATATGAGCAAACGACAGAGATTTATAATTACGTCACTAGTTCTTTCCTTAGGATTTGTGGCAATTCAATTTCTTACTGACCAAAATCGTTTTTGGGCAATTGCGGCTCTGGGAATTCTTACAATAATTCTTTTTATGTGGTCACTTTGGGAGGGCTTAGATAAGGATATGACCCTTTTGACCCTGGTTTTGCCCACAATTTTTACCGTTGGTGTAGGGATTTTCTGGTTTTTACTCCCGACAAACATCTATACCAGAATCCCAATAGTAATTTTTTATGGAATCGGAATCTATGTGCTTTGTTTGACGATGAATATATTTTCGGTTGCAGCAGTCCGGACTATTGCGCTACTGCGCGCCGCCAGAGGGGTCGGTTTCGTACTCAGTTTGGTTACTTCTTTCCTTGTTTTCGATACTATCCTGTCCTTAAAATCTGAGATTTATATTTTAACCCCACTTGTATTTTTAGTATCAATGCTTTTGTTCTTGCAGGGATATTGGACTGTACTTTTGGAGAAGAAATTTTCTATGGAAGTATTATCATTTTCCCTTATTTCGGCAGTTGTTACTTCGGAGGTTGCATTGGCACTATATTTTTGGCCGTTAACCGTTGTTGTGGGGTCGTTATTTTTAACGGTAGCTTTCTATATACTTCTGGGTTTGGGCCAGGCTAAGCTTGAAGATCGGTTATTTTCGGGCACCGTTAGGGAACACCTGGTTATTGGGCTTCTGGTCTTTACTTCTATGTTTTTTGCCACGCACTGGGGGCAGTGAGATAGCGAAGCATCTCACGCTCTCCCGTTGGATGTATTTTATACTATCCAACTTGGGAGGAGGCTGAAAATCTGCAAATAACCCAATAAGCAAATCTACAAATTTCGGGACCCATAGGGAGAGGGGAGGAGGGTAGCAGACGCATTATAATTATAGGATATACACGAAATATTAGAAGTCATTTTTCACGGAAAAATGAGGATTTTTTCACGATTTGCGACACAAATGTGTTGGGAAGAAAACCCGAATCCTTTGACTACGTTCAGAGTGATGGTGCACTAAATACTGATATACAATGATATAGTTATCACACTCGTCTGTGGATAACTATTTATCCAATAAGATAAGAACCCAGTTGGGAATAGTTAATTAGAGAAGAAGACCGGTATACACATCTCCCTTATTTACCATCTCCATACGCTTTGGGAACACCCTGTTGTTATATGTTACCGGTGTTAAGCTTCAATTTTCTAACAGAGTATAATTACCCTTACACTCAGTTACGAAATCAGGAAAGGAGCGTAGCGATTCGATTGTTTACTGAAGTTTACTCCTCTTGTTTGTTTCTTTTATTGAGTAATTTTGTATTATTTATCCTCTAACTGCCATTTGTTAATATTTACTTCTCCGAATAAAGTCCGAATATGTTTATATTACCAAACTTAACCACCCATACCCCTCCCCCGCTATTTTCCCCAAAAACGGTGTCGATAAAATCTTTCTTAGACGATCAATTAATCGTCTTTTGAATTATATTGATCTTAAAATCGATTTGGTGAATCCATAGCCTGAGCTTAGGCACGGGTTTGCATATTTTTTACTCATGTGCTAAAAACATGCATGTCAGCTGAACATGGTTTTACAAAAGAATATTTAGATTGGTTACTGGAATCTGCAAGCATTGATCATGATGGAACGGTTGCAAATTCACGCGGAGTTGTTACGGAAGAATTTAATACAAGACACAGAACCAATCATAAGGTTATAGATTTATGCCAGTGGGATACGGTACGAAACTGGAGTCTTGAAATTGGCATGACGAAAGAAGAAGCAGAAAAAGAAAATTTTGATCTTTGGTATAAGCCAGAAACTTTGTTAAAAGCAGAACCGGTACCGGGTGCCATAGAATTTTTGCATGAACTTTACATGAGAGATAAAGATTTCATAATTAATTCTTCCCGAATTCCGGAGTTGCGTGAATCTACTGTTAATTGGTATAAAATCCATGCGCCGTTCGTCGAACCGTTTAGAATTCGTACAGGTATGTCTGGATTTGAAGGATTGGCAACAAAGGTTAACAGTATTAATGATGTAAGGCGTCACCTTCACATCGAAGACGTGCCTGAGCATGGCAGAGCTATTCTTGATTATACTCATGCCCATGTAATACTTTTATCAAATTCTGACGATCTGAAAGACATTAAATCCCATCGTTTAACTCAAATAAAAGGAAGTCCCGGAGAAATGCCGGATTTTTGGGATATTAATAAGTTATTTTTCGGTTAGTCGCACAATACGAGGATTTGACATTGATCTGATGCTTCGGTAAACTGAGTATAATATGGATTCTCAAGTTGGGTTACCTCTCTTTGACGATTTCCTTCTCTACATTAAAACTCAAAATTATTCCGAGGAAACCGTTTACAATTACGAACGCGATCTGGCGACGTTTTGTCTGTTTTTAGAACAGTTCGGAGACCCCTCCCCCATTCGGTTTGAAAATGTCACTAAGTTGGTTATTAATCAATATAAAGCCTACCTGGCTTCGAAGGATAGGTTGACATCGACCAGGAAAGAAAAAGACGGAATAAAACTTTCTTCATATTCTATGAATAGAATGCTTTCGACCCTAAGGTCATATCTAAAATATCTGGTGGATGTTGACTATAAAATTCCGGTTGCTCCCGAAGCGGTTAAACTTGTCAAAACGGAGAAAAAGCATGCCAAAGTGGCCGAATTTGCAGATTTAGTCAGGCTTGTTGAGTCTCCGGTCAAACTTGAGAAAGATTCCAAAATCGCACTCAGGAATCGAGTCATGCTTGAGGTTTTGTTCTCTACGGGAATGCGTATTAGCGAGCTTTGTAAATTAAGAAAAAGTGACATTGATGGAAGCGGTAAAATTTTTATTATGGGTAAGGGTAAAAAGGAAAGGTTTGTTTATCTAACTCCCCGGGCAAAACGTTTTTTAGAGGCCTATCTAAAAATAAGGCGCGACAATCTACCAGCTTTGTTTATTCCGTACAAAGGCCCGAATAGCGGGAAAATGGATAAAAGGATCTCTACAAATTATTTACAGTCAAAAATCAAGGAGTATCGGGAAAAGTTAAGAATAAACGTTCCAACCTCTGCCCATTCATTAAGACACGGGTTCGCCACCTATTTGGCTGAACAGGGGGCTTCCCCTGCTGCAATTCAAGTTCTTTTGGGTCACGAGTCGCTTAATACGACAACGCGCTATGTACATTCGTCGGACAAATTTGCCGAGGAAACCCATCACAAATTCCATCCGCTTAAAGAATGAAATACGACCTGGATTTTATCTTGAATAGAGTTGTTTTTGCATGTGCCCGAGGGTCCTTTTCCGTTTCCGAAAGACCGGTCCTTGAAGGGGTACACGCGGTTTTGTGTTCAAAAGAGATCTTTAATTTGCTTTTGAGGGGTAGTCTGATCTTGGAAATACAAAAAAGAGATTCTTTTGAATCGCACAATGAAGGCAAAAAAATGGTTGTAGACTGGGCAGAAATGAACGGTCTCGATTTTGACCAAGAGATTGACATTTCCGTAGGAGTGGCCGATGTCTTGGTTTATGGGAATGACCTTGGAATTTTTGAAATTGGAACTACACGTCCTACAAAAATGCTTCTACTTTTAAAATATATTATAAGGGAGGATCGTCCGATGACAGTTCATTTCTGGCCGTATGGAAGCCCGGAAGCGATAGTCTTTAAAAACTGGAAGTAAAACATATCGTCGCACAATCTTGACACGATGATAACTTACATGTACATTTAACTTATGGCCGAATCTGCTCAAAATCAGTCAGGGCTATCTGAAAGTATCGGTAAATATCTTGACGATTTGGAATTTGGTCACCATTTCTCCCCTCTTACGGTCCGTAATTACACTTTGTATTTAAAAAGATTTTTGGAATTTATTTCCGTAAAAATAAAAAAACCTGAAATATCACATATTTCAAGATCTATTGTTGAGAACTACAAGACGAACCTTTCCAGGATGGGATTGTCAACAAAAACTTTGGGGTTTCATTTAATTGCACTTAGGAGTTTTCTGAAATGGAAAAGAAAAAAAGGGGTAGCGACTTTAAATGTAGAAGAAGTGGTGGTTCCAAAGACGGCGGGCTCAAAAATGAATTTTCTTTCGGGGAGTAATGTCGAAAAACTATTAGGTTCGCCGGACTTGGGAACCATGCAGGGAAAGAGAGACAGGGCAATAATGGAACTTCTCTATTCAACGGGACTAAGGGTTTCGGAATTGGCAGCACTTGATAGAGACAATGTTGATTTAATTAAAAAGGAGATTGTTATTATAAAAAATGGTAAGAGAAAAAGATCTATGTTTTTATCACTTAGAGCTTTGGGATGGATTGAAAATTATTTAAAATCAAGGAAAGATACAGGAAACGCACTTTTTATTCATCATAGAGGGGTGGAAGGAAGCGATGCAAGACTTACTGTTCGGTCGATACAGAGGGCAATTGTTAAGTATAAGAAAAAAGTAGGAATTACAACGGAAGTTACCCCGAAAACTCTCCGCGCATCATTCGCAATTGACCTTCTTCTTGTCGGTGCTGACACAAAGAGCGTTCAGGAAATGTTGGGTCACAAAAACATTTCGACAACCCAAATTTATACACACGTAACCAACAAGCAACTAAAGGATGTGCATCGGGCATTCCACGGAAAAGGGGGGAACTAGAATTATTCTGAAGACTGAGCTGTCGCTTTTGTTGCATGGACGGTTCCGTCTTTGTGGTGGGCCGGGGAATAAATTGTGTAGAGTTTAAGTTCGGTAGTTTCCGAAGTGTTTATAATATTATGTTGTGAGCCTGCCGGAATAACAATGCAAAATCCTGCGCTAAAAGTATATTCCGACCCGTCTATTATTGCCTTCCCCTCCCCGCTTTCTACTCTAAAAAATTGATCGTTTTCCGGGTGGACCTCCATTCCAATTTCCTCGGAAGGGACAAGACTCATTAAAACAAGTTGGGAATGATGAGCCGTATAAATAACTTTTCTGAAGTTAGTATTATCCTCTGTCAGCTTTTCAATATTTTGTACAAATCCTTTGGCCATACGATATATAATAGCATAATGGTTACTTTTATTTTACCGGGATATTCGTCCAAGAATAAAGAATTGGCAGAAGAGATGGCCGAGAAGCTGAAATTGGATGGTCAAATAAGACCTATTTTCTGGGACCATTGGGAAAATCCTGAAAAACTTTTTAAACCGAAAGAAAAAGCCAGACTCATTGCGGGGCTTGCGGTTAAGAATCGGGTTAATATTATTGCCAAATCCGTTGGAACTCTTGTTGCCGCTTACGTGATTGAGCAGATTCCCCAGCAGTTAAATAAAGTTATTCTTTGCGGAATTCCAACCGTGTCAGATGAGAGGCTCGGTATTTTCCAAGAAGCATATAAAAATATCAAACCGGAAAACGTTATTTGTTACCAAAATGAAGGCGATCCGTTTGCAACATCGGCAGAGATTGAAAAGTTTATGGAAAAAATTAACCCTAAAATAGAGATCGTATCAATGCCCGGAAATGACCATCACTATCCGTATTACGAAGAATTTCAAAAGTTTTTAACTTTATAGAATTATTAAAAAAAACGAACCCATAGGTTTATAAAAATACCCTATGGGTTCTCACTTAACAAAGATTCGCTTCAGTTTATTATTGTTACTACCGTACCGACAGGTGTCCATTCATAAAGCCACTTGGCGTCACTTTCTGTCATATTGACGCAGCCATGGCTCATCGGATGACCAAAATTGTTGTGCCAGTAGGTACCGTGCAGAGCGTAACCCAGAGTCCATGGTACTTTGTTGTTTTCAAGGTACATGATATAAGGTACGTTCTCGAAAGTGTAGTCTACACCGTCGGTTATTGTTCTAGAGGGTAGTTTCTTAGCAATTTGGAAATTTCCCAATACAGTAGGACGATAAACGGTTCCCGTGGAAACAACAAAAGTGTTGACGAGGACTCCCTTGTCAAATGCATAGACCTTTTGTTGCCCGATAACCACGATTATTTGTTTTCCGTCTATCGTGGCGGCAGGAACCCAGGATGGGTCCGGAATGTTGATTACCTCTCCAGGGTAGATCGTTTGATCCGGATTATTCGTTCCGTTTATGAGTGCCAATATTTGCCAATCAACTCCCAATTTTTGGGCAATACCGAAGAATGTATCTCCCGGTTGGACAACATAAATGTTGGCAATCGGAGTCGGTAGGGCCGTGATAGTTGGAAATACTGTAGGAGTTGGAAGCAATGTCGGAGTTGGGGTTGATGTTGGGATTGGATATGCTATCAATGATGTTTGCGTAGGAACTAACGGATTTCGGACAGGGGTTGCCAGAATTACCGCTATTGGTTCCGACGCTTTTGTTGATTTCCTTTCTCCCAAACCAATCAATGTAAACCCTACTAAAACTGTCAACGTTGTTGCAATTGCAATGCGTACGATTAAAGCTTTGTGTAACATTGCTCCTCCTTTCTTGTTTATGATAGGTTTAAAAGCGAATTTTTGTTAAAGTGCTAAGCCAGTCTAGTCTTAAACTTGGAGATTATCAACTTGTTGTAAAAATACTGGTCTTCATATGCACCTTTAACGTAAAAGTTTGTTTTAGATTTTCTGTTTGTTTTAATAAGTTCGTTCCATGTATCCATCAATGGTTTGCGAGAATAATGAAACCTATTATTTCTTAATAAAAACGAAAATGGGAATAGGTAGGAAATTGTCGTTATTGCCTTTTCTGTAAACTTAAGAAAGGCGAGTAATAATAATTGGAAAGGGACGGCCAAACCGGCTTTAAATTCCTTCCATAATTTCTCATCCTCCAGTTTCTCTCTGGCTTTTCTGTCTTTAATCTCTTTGACAGATTTGTCTAATTCTTTTTCAAAATTGTACATTATTTCTTAAAACAGAAAAGATTCTTTTTACTGTTTCCAAACCATCTTCGAGAATAAGAATTCGAATATTCTTTAACATATTATTCGTAAGCAAAGCTTGCTTCTCGAAGACTCGAAGTAAGCAAAGCTTGGCACTTAGCTATCGCTAATTGTACTTCATCGTTACTCATAAAACCAATCCCAGGCCGGGTCGGTGATTTCCGTAATTTTACTCTTCAGCATTTTATATACCCCATCCTCTTTAACCGTTTTCCATGTTCCTTCGTAATAATGTATTTCTGCTTCCCCGTCCACCCAATTCTTGGTGGAAAACTTTACAAATGCGGCATCCTTGGAATTTCCAAATTTTTCAGATTTAATCACATCAACATCTAGAATATCCTTGAACCTGCCGGTCCATTCTTCAAAGTTGGTCTTCTGAAGATACTCCTGGCTTAGTAAATCAAAACCATCCTTCATTCTACGGGCTTTCAGATAGGTGTAGAATGCCACCACTGATGATTCCGGAGATAAAGACGGGTCTACGTTTATTTTCGTAATATTTTGATCGGTGAAATTAGGGATAATTGTTTTTGCCCAGTCCGCGTTTATGAACAGCGATAACCCCGCAAGGCTCATTGTGTTAATCCCAATAACCTTGCCACATTGATCCACCAGCGGTCCGCCACTCATTCCCTTGACTAAGCTTATATCGGTTTGGACATAAGCAATCGGCATCTGTTTGGAGTTTCTATAATCGATAAACGTTCCTTTAAGAAGAGTTGCTTTGCCCGTCAAATCGGTTCCTAACGGATATCCAGCGGCAATTAAAGGCTCTTCTTCGCGTATAGCCATTCTGTCGGGTAATGGGAAAACAAGTTTATCGTATCGTCTTTCGGTGAACAAAACCGCCAAGTCAACTTCTTTATCTCCCAGGATTTTTATCGGTGTTACGAAATTTCCATCAGGGAAAATAATCTTTGGGCTCGGTTCATCGGCAATGACATGGAAGTTGGTAATGACCTGATCGGGTGCGATGAAGAACCCCGACCCTTCCGAATACCCGCCGACCACCCGAACGACCGAGTCCTGCATGGTTTTGTGGACATTGGTTGAGCATAAGAACTTACCGTACCAACCGTATTGAGTACGGAGATAATCTTCGATGACGAAAAGCGAGGCAAAAAGATATAAAGAAACAACTAGAGTAACCAAAGATTTCAAAAAATTCTTCAAACTCTTAAAAGGGAAAATAAGAGTTTCAAAAATAAGCCCGATGATGGAAAGGATTAGTTTGAGTAAAAACTTAACGAGGTAATAAGTTGAATAAGTAAAAAGTTTGATGGGAAAAAGATAGAGAGGAAAAAGAAGTCTTTTGAAATAGCCTTTAAGCCGCAAAACTAATTTTTTCCATTTAGTTATTATTTTGTTGGCTAACCTTTCAAAAAACCCCATTTGAGGCAATTATACTACACCGCGCTCCCTGGGGTTTGTAGATATTTTTTAACCGGTTCTGCCACCGTTTTTTCGTTTATATTTTTGTTTTTACAATATTTCTTTTCAAACCAACCCCATATTTTCTTGTCTCTTCTGCTTGAATTGCAACTCTCGCAACAAATTGCTACTGTGGCCACAGGTTGTACAAACAATTTTCCAGCACCAGTCACCCCGCGAGGCATAATCACACAAGGCAATGAACGGATTTCTTTGGGTTTTTATTTTTTGCATCTGAGGTCATAACTCTGACACATGTGGTAAGCAAAGCTTGGCCAGTTAAAGCCCTGGTGAGCAGAGTCGAACCAGCGAATTATAGTCCCAACTAAGTCGAAGATCAATTATACCGTAATCTGACACCACATATGCAACAAGATTAAACTGTTGTATATGAGGGTAAAA
>CAZCNT010000010.1:0-26261 GCA_964500695.1 uncultured Gammaproteobacteria bacterium
ACATCTCGCTATCGGGAAATCCCACACCACAATCAACGACTATCATGTCATTGCCATATTCATAGACATAAAGATTTTCCGTTACGTCAGTTGTGCCCGAAAGGGCAATGAATTTTAAAGAAGGTTTCATGATATTCTAACAAGCTTTGCTTATATCAAACTGTTTTGTTGTACCTCAACTGTATCATTTTTTGGATTAAATATCTCGTCCAAAATATTTTTTAGATTGATAAAATCCAATTTTTCGGATTTTAAAACACTTCCATTCCTAAGTGATGCGGCAGGGTGGTACATAGGAACGACTACAACACTACGTCCCCCCAGAAATACTTCGTATCTCTTGCCGTGAACGGCCGAGATAGTCGGTGTTCTGGAAACCTCCTCGCCATTTGGTAATGTCGTAAAAACATTCGGTAAAAACTTGGCCATGGAAAATCTCCCTAAAGTAATAATAACTTTCGGATCAATTATTTCTATTATTTTGTCCAGATATTTTCCGTAGGCAGAAATTTCTGATGGTTCGGGGTCACGATTTTCGGGAGGCCGATGATGAACGATATTTGTAATAAACACCTTTTTTCTTTCTAAGCCCGCCAAAAGTAAAAACTTTTCTAGCAATTTTCCTGCTTGGCCCACGAAGGGTAAACCCGTCTGGTCTTCCGTCCTTCCCGGACCTTCCCCGATACAAAGAATTGAAGCTTCCGTGTTTCCCGATCCGAAAACTAATCTATTCGCGCCTTTTTTGAGAGGAAGGGAGTCGTCCGCCTCCATTTTTTCTTTCAGTTTGTGAAGTTCCTTAAACTTACTCATTTACAAACTCTATTGTACCAGAGACGGTTTCGTAAACAGCAAAATTAATTCCATTAATTAGTGCCCCGGGTCGGACAAACTTTGTCCAGTTTACTATTTTTTCTTCTTTTGAATGCAAATGTCCGCTAAATACAATATTAAATTCATATAATTTTTCGTTTTTAAAATCGACATTATGTATCACTCCAATTTTTCTGCCATCTATTTTTAGCTTAAGCAAATAAGGATCAAACTTTTTGCATTCAAGCCTGAGAGCTTCCTCCAAGTCTGGGTCAATATCAGCGTTACCCAGTACTGAATATATCGGAATGCCGAAAGGCAAAACAGTATCGAACGCGGCAAGGTCGGCCCAGTCCCCGCAATGAATTACAACTTTAACTCCAGCCTTTTTCCCAATCTCCATCACAGCTTTGAGGTTGGCAATGTTTCCGTGAGAATCTGAGATTACTAAGATTTTCATTAACCCTATTATATTAGATCATCAAAGAAGTGGTGCGAGAAATAAAGTATCACAAATCCCGCTCCAATAGAAACTAAGTAACTAACAAGAGGGTTATTTGGATGAATATATAAATCCATCAGACCTCAGGACCCTCTCCAAAAGAGAACCACGCCGGAGGCAATAAATAAAGTTCTAAAAATGCGTTTAAATTTCCTTATCATTTTATTGTGGCAAAAACTGTTTTATATTCTCAGTTGAAATCCTGACAGATTTTGCTATGTTTTCCACAATCATCCTTGCAACTTTTCTTACCACTCCATCAATATTTCTTTCCAATGTACGAATTCCGGCGTCGTAACCAAGAGGACGGACAATATTGGCCCAGATATCATCATCAATGATTAATGACCCGTCAGGAAGACCTGAAGCTTTAATGGCTGCCGGAAGAATGTATTTTTGTCCAATAACAATTTTTTCAGCATCGGTGTAGCTTGGCATTGAGATCGGCTCAAGTCTATCCATGACAGCCGTTGCTATATTGGTTGTATTATTTGCGGTTGCAATAAAAAGCGCTTCGGAAAGGTCAAACGGAAAATCAATATAGTGATCGGTAAAGGCGTGGTTCTGTTTGGGATCGAGAAGCTCCACCAGTACTCCCATTATTGAACTTCTTCCCTGGTCGGTAACCCTATCGATTTCATCAAGAAGTATGACAGGATTCCTGCTTTGGGTGTCCCGCAAAGCTTTAATAATCTTCCCCGGCTCAGCTTCCGGATGCATGCGCGACTGGCCACGAAGATCTAGGGGATCCCCCATTCCTCCGAAAGGTATACGGGCAAACGGGCGTCCCAACGCTTCCGCAATGGAAGATGCTATTGTTGTTTTACCCGTACCGACCAGCCCTACAAAACAAAGAATCGGGGCTCTGTATACATCGGCGCTTTCGCCTTTTTCCAGCTTAAGCTTCATTACACTCATATATTCCAAAACACGGGTTTTAATATCCTCCAAACCATAATGATGAAGGTCTAAAATCTTTTTGGCGTTAACAAGGTCAAGTGTATCTTGGGTTCTTTTATTCCAAGGGAGAACGGTTATCCATTCGATATAGCGAACCATGCTATCAAACTCCGGTAAAAATGACGGGGAGTTGGTAAGTTTTGTAAGTTGATTCAAACGGACCAAAACGAGTTCTCTTAGCTTATCCGGAAGATCGGCCTTTTTAACTCTTTCAATTAAAACATTAATTTCCTGGGCAGCAGATTCCATAACTCTATAATATCACGAAGAGTTTATCTCCCGAAGTCTTTCCTCGCCCTTCCGAAGCCTTGGCGAAGGAGGGTTTACCTGTCAAAACTTTTCTTTCCTTCATCAACCAATCTTGAAGTCGGGAAATGGGGACCCCCACTTCCACCACGGTCATCCTGGTTAAACCCTCCGGATCTTGGGCCTCCGAATCCACCCCTTGAAAATCCACCTTCACGCCTTGGTCCTCCAAATCCTCCGCTTCTCCCGCCACCAAAACCTCCCCGCGATCCGCCTCCGAATCTATCGCGTCCGCCGCGGTCTCCGCCGCCTCGGTATCCTCCACCTGTTCTTGGCCGCTCTTCTCTCGGTTTGTCTTTAGCCGGATCCATGTTCATGGAAAGATTAATTCTGCCCATTTCATCAATTCTGACAACTCTAACTTTTATCTTGTCACCAATCTTAACAACATCGTTGGCATCGGCAACAAATTCTTCCTTGCCCATGTCGCTTACGTGAACCATTCCGTCTTTACCCGGTAAAATGTTTACAAATGCTCCAAAAGGCATGATTCGAACGACTTCTCCGTCATAAATTTCACCCGCCACCACCTCTTTAGCAAACCCTTCAACGTAGGAAATAGCTTTAGCTATTGACTCCGGATCAATTCCGGAAATGCTTACACTTCCGTCATCATGAGTGTCAAATTCACAACCAGTATCTGCAGAGAGTTTTTTAATGTTTTTACCACTGGGGCCAATAAATTCTCCAATTTTATCTACCGGGATCTTTACAACTTTTATCTTGGGAGCAAACTGTGAGACTGTGGTTCTTGGAGATTTTAGCGTGTCAGTAATTGCCTTCATAACTTTTGCACGGGCGTCTTTAGATTGTTCCAAAGCTTTAGCCAAAATCTCGCTTGTAAGGTTCAGTGTTTTTACGTCAAGCTGAAGGGCTGTAATTCCTTTGTCTGTTCCTGCAACTTTAAAATCCATGTCGCCGTTATAATCCTCAAGACCCATGATGTCGCTCAAGACCGCAAAATTCTTTCCTTGCCCTTCCGAAGCTTTAGCGGAGGAGGGTTCATCACCAAATATCAAACCCATAGCTATACCCGCTACTGGAGCTTTTATAGGAACTCCTGCATCCATCAAAGAAAGAGTTGATCCACAAACCGAAGCCATGGAAGTTGAACCGTTGGAACTCATAACTTCCGAAACAACTCGAATTGCATACGGAAAATCTTCTTTTGATGGAATAACCGGAATGAGTGCTCGCTCGGCAAGGGCTCCGTGACCGATTTCACGCCTGCCCGGGTTGCCAAATCTTCCGGTTTCACCTGAGGCATAAGGAGGCATGGAGTATTGGTGCATATAATGCTTTTCTTCCTCACCCTCGGCAGACTCCAAGAGTTGTCCCATTTTCTCGGCACCGAGAGTTGCAACAGAAAGAACGTGTGTTTGACCCCTTTTGAAAAGAGCTGATCCGTGAACTCTTGGTAAATATCCTACTTCACCTGAAAGCGATCTGATTTCAGTTAATTTTCTGCCATCGGGGCGTTTCCCTTTCTTCAAAATTTGTTCGCGGATAAAATCCTTTTTAAGGTGGTCAATAATTTCGGCTACCCATTTTGCCTCAGACTCGGTAACATTCTCGATAACTGCATCGATCAGATCCTGAAGCTCATTTGATCTTCCGTTTTCAACATGAACAAGACTTTCCACGATTCCTGCCATTTTGTCTCCAACTAATTTTTTGACTTGATTTTCAAGTTCAGCCGAGGGTTTTTCCTCTTTATAAGTATCTCTTTTTGTTCCGACTGCTTCTGCTAAATCCTCAATTAATTTTAGAACTGCCTTACTTTCTTTTTGGGCAAACTCGACTCCTTTAATAATCTGTTCCTCGCTTACTTCTTTTGCTCCTGCCTCAACCATCAAAACTGCCTCTTTAGTTACCGAAGCAGTCAAATCCATTAGAGAGCTTTCAAGATCGGCGGAAGTGGGGTTAACAATATATTTACCATCAACCAGCCCAATAGTTAAAGGGGCCACCGGGCCTTTCCAGGGAAGAGAACTAATATGAACCGCTGCGGAAACTGCTATAGCACCTAAAATTGCCGGGGTGTTTTCCTTGTCGACTGACAAAACAGTGACAGTTACTTGAACTTCTTTTTTGTAAGTTTTGGGGAAAAGCGGACGAATTGATCGGTCAATAAGACGTGCCGAAAGAATCTCTTCGTCGGTCGGTCTGCCTTCTTTTTTGACCCAACGGCTACCTTTAATCCGACCTCCGGCGTAAAGCCTCTCAAGATAGTCAACTGTTAAGGGAAAGTAATCAAGCTCTATTTTTAGAGGAGCGGAAGCAACGGTGGCTAATACTACAGTGTCGCCCATTCGGGCCATAACGGCACCGGCCGCTTGTTCTGCTAATTCACCCGTAGTAAGGATTAATGTTCGTCCACCTAATTCGATGGACTTTTCGATCTTTTTCATTACTTATAAATATTATTTTTCCACCGCGTTATACGCGGGCTACTTACTTCCCCAGCTTAAGATCCTGAAGGAGCTTTTTGTAGCGCTCTTCATCACGAAGCCTTAAGTATGTTAACAATCTTCTTCTTTTAGCTACCATACTCAGAAGTCCGCGCCTTGAGTGAACATCCTTTTTGTGTTCCTTAAGGTGGTCTACTAATTTGTCAATTTTATTTGAAAGGAGGGCTATTTGAACTTCAGGAGAACCTGTATCGCCCTTTTCTCTTGCAAACTTACTTATTATACCGACTTTTTCGTCTTTGGCTAGTGCCATATTGTCATGATTTGCAAAGTAGGGTTGCTTCCAAACCAAACCTAGCAAACATCTAAAGGTATTTTAGCACAATCTGTGGATAACTCAAAGAGGGAAATTACTTTCGATTCCCAGCAACCTTTTAATCTCGTGGGAATAGTATTCGAAAAAACCTTCTCTCGTAATATTTCGTAAGACAACTTTCTTTTTAATTTGAACCACACTTTTAATTCTTCCGCGCTCCTCAACAAGAACTGTTCTTATTTCCTGGTTATCTTTTATAGTTTTCCCGTTTTCAACTGTCATGTCAGTATATTAAACCCATTACAACAATTATCAACCCTTATTTTCACTGTAAGAATCCGGCTGATTTGAGGTTGCGCCCTTATAAACTTTTGGCTGGAGCCAGTCGTCGGGAGGGTTTATATCTTGTTCTGTCTCCGAGGTTCCTTCAACGTCGGACGTTGGTTTTTCAGAAACTATTTGGGGAACTTGTTGAACCGGCTTTTGAGAAAATGGCTGAGTAGGAATTGAGCCGGCAGGGAAATTCATCGGGGACAGTTTGGTTTTGGCAGACCTTTGGCCACCGCCTCGAAGCAAGAACGCAAAAGTTTCAAAAGTGTCGGGTGTAACTTCGCTTGAATTAAAATTACTGCTTCCCTCCTCAATTCCCATAAGAAGGTTTGTGGCAACGTCAGGATCAATGCTCATGTTATTTTCTTTAATAAGATTCGCAACAAGTTCACTGGTTGTAGCCCCAGGTTTGGCCAGAGACATCACTTCACGATTCGAGGACAAAACTCTGTTTCCTATATGGATGATTTTAGCTCCGCCCAGCTCCTCCGATTCCAAAATCGGGAAGTGTGAATCATTGGCTCCGCCAATTAAAATTACCAGATCTGCAGAAATTCCGCTGAAGTTAAGATCCAACTGTTCCTTTCCCGGGGCATTAAATCCAGCTTTGGGAACAACCGTCAGATTAAACTCGCCCTGAACTATGTCGTAGCTGACCTTTTCGATATTGTTGGCATCGTAGCCTTTGAATTTTATGGTTAAGTTTTTATTGCCAAGCTCTGAAGTAATTTTATTAATTCCGATTAAACGATTAAATCCAACCGTCATCGGGCTAGGGCAAGAAATAGCTGCTTCCTTATTTTCGCGTATGGCTAGATAAAGTGAAAGTCCTGCAGCAACCTGATCAAAATATGGTTTTATCGGCAACAAAACAAGCACGGAGGCGGCAGAATCAACTAAAGATGTGAAGCTGTTGTCCATTTTTTATTTATCATTTTCCATCTCATTGTCCAATTTTTCAATTTAAAAAATAGTTAAATTATATGGCAGATGGAAAATCTGAAAATGGAAAATTATTTCGTGACCGATACTATCACGTCTCCTATAATAAAATCAAGTTGGGAGTCTAAAATTACCCCAAACTCCTCTGCAGGACCCACAGAAGGGACTTCCGCTTTTTGTTTTCTGACCGAAGCGGCTTTGGCGCGGCCAATTTCTTTACCGGCCCGCATCAAAATTAATTTATCTCCCTTACCTATCCTGCCAACGGTTACTTTTGCTCCGGCCACTTTCTTGTCATTAAACGGAAAA
Organism: uncultured Gammaproteobacteria bacterium; assembly: GCA_964500695.1. Classification (GTDB taxonomy): domain Bacteria; phylum Patescibacteriota; class Microgenomatia; order UBA8517; family UBA8517; genus CAZCNT01. The sequence goes on from CAZCNT010000010.1 coordinate 6,887, forward strand.
CTTGCCAGTATTTCGGCCCTTCCCAACTCCTCCACTTTTCCTTTTTTAAGGAGTTCATCTACGGCGAGCAAGAGCTCGTAAATTATGTCAAACCGCGCAATTTTAATCTTTTCCGCCTCCGCAAGTTTAACTATATCGTTGGGAATTTTAGATTCAAATGCAAATATATATGCATTACCTGTTTTTGCGTTAATCACATCCGAACTGGTAATTTCTCCAACTCCACTGTCAACAACAACGATTTTTGGCGGAAGTGAGGCGATAATTGCTTCAAGCGCTCCTGCATTATCTGCTTTAATTATTACAGGAATTTCATCGTCTTGAAGCCGTCTCAATTCAAATTTGTTCCTCGGAGCCACTGCCTCAACTATTTTCGCGTGAGGAACCTCCATAACGCTTGCTCCAACAGGTGGTATTTCGCTAAAACCGATAATCTTGGCAGGGAATCCCGGCAAAACCTCGTGAATGGCTTTTCCTCTATCGTCAAAAAGTCCCCGTACTTTACACTTAACCTCCTCCGCAAAAATTGTTTCTCCGACTTTGATGCTTCCGTTCCGGATAACTATCGTCGCAGTTGTACCCATTTTTTCTTTATTTGACTCTATAACAACTGCTTCAAGCTCTGCGCTCGCATCCCCTTTGATTTCGGATACGTCCGCCATAACCTTAAGGGTTTCCAAAAGTTCTTTAATTCCAATATTTGTTTTTGCTGAAACGGAAACAAAAGGAACATCTCCGCCTCGTCCTTCGAAAAACACTTCTTCTTTTTCAAGTTGACCTTTTAAAACTTCAGGATTGGTTCCTGCCACGTCTGCCTTGGTTCCGGCAACAATAAAGGGAATTTTTGCGTCACGAATTATTTGCAACGCCTCTTTAGTCTGAGGTTGTATCCCGTCATCCTGAGCCACAACCAAAACTGCAATATCCGCTACCTTGGCACCTCTCCCGCGCATTTTGGTAAAAGCTGCATGTCCCGGGGTATCAATAAATGTAATACCGCCAGTTACCGTTGCCCCAATACTTTGCGTAATACCCCCCGCTTCTTTTGTGGCTACACTTGTTTTTCGGATTACATCAAGAAGAGTAGTTTTACCGTGATCTACGTGACCCAAAACTACAACTATTGGTTGTCGATTTTCCATACATTTTATTCAGACTTCACTTCCTCAACTTTAACATCTTCGCTTCCGAAAACATTTTCAACAATTTCTACTTTCGGTTCATCGGCTTCCGCCAATTTAGCTTTTTTGGCTAATTTCTTGGCTTTGGTCTTTGTAATCTTTTTGACAACAGGTTCTTCAGCCTGTTTGACAGGCTCAGGCCCCTCGGCTTTCTCCTCAGAAGTAGAATATTCTCCGTTTCCCTCAACTTCAATTCTGTAACCGGTTAATTTAGCCGTCAAACGAACATTTTGACCATCTTTCCCTATAGCCATTGAAAGCTGGTCTTCCGGGCAAAGCACTTTTGCCACTTTTGTCTGGTTATCAAGAGTAACCGTTAAGTTTTCGGCAGGAGAAAGGGAAGATTTGATAAGTTCCGCCATATCCTCGTTCCAGGGAATTACGTCAACCCTCTCGCCTCCAATTTCATTCGTGACCGCCTGAACCCGAACTCCCTTTTGGCCCACGCAAGATCCGACAGGGTCAACCCCAGATTGAGTCGAAAATACGGCAATTTTTGTCCTTACTCCGGGCTCTCTGGCAATGATTTTTATTTCAACAGATTTTGAGGAAATCTCGGGTACTTCCCTGGCAAAAAGTTTTTCAACAAACTCGGGTGCTGCGCGGGAAAGAAAAATCTCCTTGCCTCTTGGGGTCTCATTTATTTCTTTTATTAAGAATGTCAGCCTCTGATTAAGGCTTAGTCTTTCGCTGGGAATTCTATCCTCGATTACCATTATTGCCTCTGTGCGACCCAAGTCCACCCGAGCGTTAGGTCCGTCAAAACGAAGAACCAAACCGGAAACAAGAGATCCGACCTTCTCTTCAAACTCTTCCATAATTGCCCCTTTTTCAGCCTCTCTAATTTTTTGACGGATTACTTGTTTTGCAGTTTGGGCCGCAATTCTTCCGAATCCCGGCGGAGTTACATCCTTCTTCTCTTTTTTGGCTTTTTCAATTTGTTTTTCAGTAGCACCTTCTTCCGGAAGAGGCCATGAAAATACTCTGGTTTCACCGCTTACCGAATCAATCTTCGCGTCATAGTCAAAAGATTCAACGTCTTCACCGTTTTCTTTGGCATCACGTTTATACGCCGCAATAATCGCCTGCTTGATTGTGTCCAAAATTACACTAGGATCAAGCCCCCGCTCGGAAGCTATCGCCTTTAGTGCCTGCGCAAATTCTGTTCTTGCTGTTTGCATATAAGTTCGTAAAACTCACAGTACTTAGTACATAGAAATTAGTACTTAGAAAGACGTTCAAAAACCTTCTTTGTACTCTGTACTTCGTACTTTGTACTATATTTAACAAAAAAGGCGGGCAATATCCCACCTTAATCTTCAATTCCTTGTATATTCTAACTCAAGAGGCCAAATGAAGTCAAACTAAAGCCCTTCTACCTGCATCTCTTCAACTATGCTTTTCTGGTTTCTGTTTAACTTTTCCGGAATTAAAACATTAATGCGAACATATTCGTCCCCCTTCCCACGTCCGTGGAGATGGGGAACACCGCGCTCCTTAAGACGCATCGTTGTTCCACTTTGAGTTCCCGGCCGGATCCTGATTTTAACATCGCCATCAATTGTAGGAACTTTTACTTCGGATCCGAGTACTGCGATGGAGAAGGGAATCCCGACGTTTACATAAACATCGTCATCCTGACGCTCAAAAAGTGTGTCCGGCTTGACGTTTATCGAAAGTGTAAAATCACCAAAATTAATTCTCGCTCCCTCATAAATCCCAGCTGGAATTTTGATTTTTCTCCTTTTTCCACCAATGTCGACTTCCTTGCTTACCCCCTTTGCGGCCTCCATAAAATCAATGGATATTGAGTAACGGGGAATAGATTTTGCTTGAGTTCTTCCGAATGGATTTCCACCACCAAAAAAACTCTCAAAAATATCAAAGGGGTCGCCAAAATCCATGTTTGCAAAGGGGTTTTGTCCGTCCCCATCGGTTGTGTAAGTGTAAGTGAACGGCCCACCCTGTCCTCCGAAACCTTGTGCGAAGGGGGATCCTCCACCTGGAGTAAATGCATCATGGCCATAATTGTCATACGCAGTTTTTTTCTGGGGGTTGGAAAGAATCTGGTAAGCCTCGTTTATTTCCTTAAACCTTTTCTCTGCAGCCTCCTTTTCATCTTTGTGTCTGTCCGGATGCCACTCCAAAGCCTGTTTGCGATAGGCTTTTTTTATTTCCTCTGCTGAAGCCCCTTTTGATACCCCAAGGATATCGTAGTAATCTGATTTTGTGGCCATGAAGCTATTCTACCACTTCGCCCTCTTCAACCTTTCCTTTGTCCTCCGAAGCTTTAGCGGAGGATGGATCGTCTTTTCCATCTTTTGCCTCATCATTCTTTCCTTCCTTCGTCTCACCTGCTTCGTCCGCCGTAGCTTTAGCGGAGGAGGAATCTTTATACATAGCTTCACCAACTTTAGAAAGCTCATCTGACAACTCTTTTGTTGCGGTTTCAATATCCTCCCTACTCGAATCCTCCTTTGCTACAACCTCCTTAACTTTCTTAACCTTTTCTTCAACCTGTTCCTTTATTTTTGCATCAACTTTATCCCCGGCATCTTTTAGAGCCTTTTCAGCGGTTGCAACCAAGCCGTCGGCATTATTCTTAACTTTAATTGTTTCCGCTTTTTTTTCGTCCTCTTCTTTATGCTTCTCGGCCTCTTCCTGCATACGTTTTACCTCGTCGTCGGAAAGACCAACCGCACCAGTAATTTTAATATTTGTGGTTTTTCCCGTTGCCTTATCCTTTGCGGTAACGGTTAAAATTCCGGAAGCGTCCATATCAAAGGTCACCTCAACTTGGGGAACACCTCGGGGAGCAGGTGGAATTCCGTCAAGAGTAAACGTCCCCAGAGTTTTATTATCCGCACTCATCGGCCTCTCACCTTGAGTGACAACAATTTGTACCTGAGTTTGATTATCGGATGCGGTCGAAAACACTTCGGTTTTAGAAGTCGGAACCGTGGTATTTCTGGGGATCATGGGTGTTGCAACTCCACCCAAAGTTTCTATCGCCAAAGTCAAAGGGGTTACGTCGAGAAGTAGAATATCTTTAACTTCCCCTCCCAAAACTCCACCTTGAATGGCAGCGCCAACCGCTACAACCTCATCCGGGTTAACTGATTGGTTCGGACCTTTACCGAAAAAGTTTTTAACCGTTTCAACAATTTTAGGCATTCTGGTCATTCCGCCCACCATTATTACTTCGTCGATGTCGTGAGCATCAAGTTTGGCATCCTTGAGGCAAGCTTCTACCGGCTTAATTGTCTTTTGAATAAACTCATCAACCAAACCTTCCATCTTGGCACGGGTTAGCTTCATGGTCAAATGCATTGGAGTACCGTCTTTTTGGGTTATATAAGGCTGATTAATTTCAACTTCGCTGGCCGCGGAAAGTTCAATCTTTGCTTTTTCGGCAGCATCTCGAACTCTTTGGAGCGCCTGCGAGTCGGCTTTCAAGTCCACCGAGTTTTCCTTTTTGAATTCAGAAACAATATAATCAACTATTACGGCGTCAAAATCATCCCCGCCCAAGTGGGTATCCCCATTCGTGGCTTTAACTTCAATAACTCCGTCGCCAATTTCAAGAACAGAAATGTCAAAAGTTCCACCTCCAAGATCGTAAACCGCAATTTTTTCCGATTTCTTTTTATTCATCCCGTAAGCAAGTGCGGCCGCGGTTGGTTCATTTATTATACGTTCAACCTTAAGGCCGGCTATTTCTCCGGCTTGTTTTGTTGCCTGACGCTGAGCATCATCAAAATATGCCGGGACGGTAATAACAGCAGCCTCTACTTTCTCTCCAATGTGGGCTTCAGCATCTTTTTTAAGTTTCATCAAAATCCTGGCGCTGATCTCTTGAGGGGTGTAGTTCTTACTTTCAATTTCAATATCGGCCATCCCGCCTTTTCCATCAACAATTTTGTAAGGCACCATTTCTATTGTCCTTTTAACTTCCTTGTCAGAAAATCTTCGACCCATTAGTCTTTTTGCAGAATAGACCGTGTTTTTGGCATTAAGAATCATCTGACGTTTTGCCACATCCCCCACCAAATTCTTAACAGGTTCAACAACAGAAGGGGTTGTATTTTTACCGGTATCGACAGCGGATATGACCACGGGGCGGCCCGCCTCCATAACGGAAACGCATGAATTTGTTGTCCCTAAATCAATACCGATTATTTTTCCCATAATTTTTTGGTTACTTTGACCTTTACGTGTCTGACTATTGTTCCATCAGACTGCATAGACGAGCCTCCATACCTCCAACCAGCCAAAACAACTTCCGACACTCTATTATTGCTCCCGCCCTTTACAACTTCAATGGCTTCCATCGTTTGTTCATTGAATTCGTCTCCGACTTTTGGCCTAATTTCAATTAAGCCTTCCTCATTTAACACTTTCTTAAATTCTACTATTGAGATCGCCAATCCTTGATCTTGCAAATGTACTTGTGCCGACTCAAGGTTGTCCAAAATTGGCAACAGTTTAATTATTACGCCAATTGATACTATTTTACCCAAATCCCGGCGTTCTCTGTCAACCCTTTTACTTAAATTGTCATAATCCGCCAACGCCCTGACCAACATCCCCTTAACAGTTTCCAATTCCTCATGCACTTTACCAGGGCTTTGACTGGCCAAGCTTTGCTTGTCCCCATTTTTACCTTTTACCTTCTGCCTTTTACTTTTCATTTTATCCGTTCGCCACTTCCTCTATTAGATTGCCAAAATATCTCAGTATCGGAATCATTGTTCCATAATCTGCACGCGCCGGTCCAATGACTCCTAAGGCTCCGGGTTGGCCTTTAACATTAAAATGAGTCGAAATAATTCCGGTAGTCACAAGTTCCGGCCATCCCAGCTCCTCACCAAATAAAACATCAAGCGGGGAGGTTGACTCAAAACCAAAGAAAAGTCTGTCCATTTTATCAAACTCCTCAAAAATTGAAAAGAGGTTCTGACAAGCTGCTGCTTCGGAGAATTCGGGGTTGTTAAAAATATATGAATGTCCCGCGTGCCAAAATTTATCCTTCCGGTTTTTGTCTTTAAGGGCTGCGACTGTCAAAGATTTTGTTCTGGAAGCCAGTGCGTGAGTAGCTTCATCCATCAAATCGTCAATTTTATCCCGTGAGTCCCAAACTTCTTCTTTGGCTTTGACCTCATCCACCAGACTCATCTGTTTTTCCTCCATGAGTTGGTTGATATAAAACTTCATTGCCTGTGGAGTGGGAACACGTCCCGATGATGTATGAGGTTGTTTAAGATAGCCTGTACGCGTTAAGGCTACCATTTCATTCCTAATGGTGGCAGGGGAAACACCGAGGTTATATTTTTTATCAAGATTTTCGCTTCCTACAGCCTCAGCTGTAGTAATATACTCGTCGATAATTGTTTTTAAAAGCGATGTTTGTCTGGCTGTAAGTGAGTCGGTCATGGTTCGATTCTCTTCGTTCACTCACCACTATAGTACTGAGCGAAGTCGAAGTATTAGCAGTATCTTACCCCGAGTGCTAACAGATGTCAATACCTTATTGTTATACAAATAGCACGCCGACCCCGCACTCACGCCCTTGCGACGCAAACACGGAGTATTTGGGAGCAAGTAAGTGCAGTGCTGGGGTCAAGACCGTCGAAGGCTGAATGCGAAATTCCTATCACAAAGTGTAAACACACGGGGTCAAGTATGTTTTATTGCCCCTGTGTATCCGGAGTAATCGGAGTAACAGGTTCCTCTTCCTTGACAGGGATGCCCGGTATAGTTCTCTTCTGAACAAACCTTCTGGCCACCTTCAGAAAATATCCTGCCTCATCGATTTTGAAAAGAAGAGACAGGCTCATGTAAATTACCATACCGATTGCAAAAGAAAGAACGGTTAAAATCAAAACATTGAGAGTATAACGGGTATCAAGAACAAATTTTTCAAATGGAACAGATGTAACCTGCTGAATCCAATACCATCTGTCAAAAAACTTGATCAGGAAAAACATTGCAAATCCGGAAATAATTGTTGCCGACGCAATTTTAGTGAGGTGAATAAAGAAATTTTTGTTAATTATGTCTCCGACTCTTTTATGAATTAAGACTGACAGAATCACTGCCTCAATATAAGTACTGAAACCAAATGAGGCCGCAAGCGCCCAAACCGGCAAACCAAAACCCTTAACCAGTAAAAAGTCGCCGGCAACTAAAAGTCCAAGCCCGATAAATGAAATTTTTACAGGAGTTTTGGTGTCGTGCAAGGCAAAGAAAGCGCGGGATAAAATTGACATCAGGGTTTGGGTAACAATCGCTACTGCGTAAATGGACAGAACCATACCAGTCTGAACCGTTGCGTTCCAATCAAAAATTTTGGTTCCGTAAACAAGACGAACTATTGGAATTCTTAGAACAATGAGGGCAGCGGCAAGGGGTAATGTTAAAAATATTGCCTGGAAGATTGCTATATGAAGAATTCTTCTAAACTCTTTCATATCTCCATCAGCTCTTGATAACATCGGCAATATTGCCTTTGCGAGAGATGTTCCAACTAAAGTTACCGGCAAAAGCTGAAGAGTGTTGGCAAAAATATAATAGGTGTAAGCGGCTTGGGAGATGATCGATGAGAGAAAAAGCTCTGCAGTTTTACCTATCTGATCAAAAGCCAGGTCAATTACTCTCGGCAGGGCGAGAGTGCCCACCTTTTTTACTTCCTCATCATTTTTAAAATCCCAAATAAATCTAAACCCAAGCTTCCTGGAGAGAGGAAACTGTATTAAGAAGTGGGCTGCTGCGCCAATTACGACACCGACCGCCGGGGCCATCAATCCCAAATACGGAGTCAAAAACACCGTGCCCAAAATTATGCCAATATTATAAAAAATAGGGGCCAGTGCCGGAACCAAAAATCGCCTTAGGGACTCTAAAACTCCGGTCAAGACATAGCTTATTACAAAAAATCCCTGAGCGGCAAAAAGAATTCTTGCCAAATTTGCAATTTGTATGGTCTGTCCATCTCCAAATCCGGGAGCAATGGCCGAATATATTTGTGGCGCCCAAATTGCAAGAATAATTGCCGCACAGGCAAAAATTAAAAGCCCGATCGTAACCACGCGTCCTGCTATTTCCCACGCTCTCTTTTTCCCGTCACGAAGAGCTTTCGAAAAGACCGGAATAAATGCGGAAGTAAAGGTGCCAAAAACCAGAACCTCAAAGATCAAATCGGGCAAGCGGAATGCCGCGAAAAAAAGCGAGAGATCGGAAGGTACAAAGTAGTTGGCCAAAACCCTCTGCCGAATAAGACCTAAAATACGGCTCACGACAATCATTATCATAATAAGAGTTGCCGCAGAAAGGACAGTGTTTTGTTGAGAGTTGATTAGTTTCTTTCCCCTCGTTATTAAGTCTTCCATTTTAGCTTTGGTTCGATTATACTGCCACCATGCCGGTTACCAAAAGTGCCAAAAGAGCCCTCCGTGGCAGCAAAATTAAAGAGTCTGTCAATAAAATTATCATTAGCAAGTTGGAAGGGGCAATCCGCTCCGCTAAAAAAAGCAAAACATCAGCTAAGATCATGGCAGCCGTCTCCCTCACGGACAGGGCAACCAAAAAGCATACTATTCACAAGAACAAGGCCGCACGAATAAAGTCTCAATTATCAAAATTGCTCCCTAAAAAAAGCTTCTAACCCTTCTTTTCATATGTTATATTGAGACAGGCGATTTTTCGTTTGTGTAAGGTATGCCCAAAACCAAAACAATCAATCTTCTCCCGCAGGAAGAGTTCGACGTCTCAACACTCGGACGTATTTTGAAGTGGGCAATGGGCACTTTTAGAATCATCGTCATTGTTACCGAAATGATAGTTATGACGGCTTTTCTCTCCCGTTTTTGGCTGGACGCCCAAAATTCGGACCTCAACGATGCAATCGCTATAAAAACTGCCCAAATTTCTGCACAAAGCGACTTTGAAAAACAATTTAGAATCTTACAACACAAACTGAGCATTTTTAAAACATTGACAGACTCCCCACAGCCAAGCGGGAAATTAAATGCAATTAGCTCAAAGATCCCTTCGGACGTTATTCTTTCGGGGATTTCAGTCGGAGATGTCTCTGCCCAACTTAACGGGGTTACTTTATCAGAGGCCAGCATTGCCAAATTATTAAACGGTATGAAAAATGAAAAGTCCCTAAAAACAGTAGATCTGGGATCACTTAGTACATCAGAAAATGACGCAGCATTTACCGTTTTTTCTGTAAATATAGGTTACTGACATGAAACAAGGCTGGAGAGGACAATACTATCGATATCGGGGATATTTCCTTGATATTTTAAACCTTTATAAAAAAAGGTCAGATCTCCGTGCGTTCGTTGAAGTAATTCTTTCTATTTCAACTGTAACGATTTTTTTGGTCTTTGCACTTAAACCAACTGCATTAACAATTATCAGTTTGGTCAAGGAAATTAAAGGGAAACAAACTGCAATTTCGGGTCTTAATCAAAAAATCAGCGATCTGTCAAAAGCTCAGGCCCTGTTCATCCAAAATCAAGACTTCATTTCAAATATAGACATCGCAGTTGAAACCAAACCGGAACCCGACACGATCACTAAACAAATAATCGGGCTTTCTGTAAAGAATTCTGTCAATATCTTGGGATTATCGATTGGTCAGATAACTTTGATCGGCAAACCGGCTTTGGCTAGTGTGGTCTCGGGGTCAAAACCGCTTCCGGAGAATGCGCAGGAAATGCCCGTTTCCATAAACATCCAAGGAGATTATTTGAATATGCTTTCCTTTATCAGTGACTTTGAAAGTTTAAGGATTGCTTCAAAGATTGATCTCGTAGGAATTAATTCTTCCGAAGCAGATGGGGCGAAAGTCATTAATATGTTGGTTTCGGCAAGAATCCCATTTCTGGGAAATGGTTTACCATGAAAAAAAGTAAATTACCCGGCATAATTACAATATTAATCCTCACTCTCATTACAATAGTGGTATGGATTTCTTTAAGCATCTACCGGGCTTTGTCAAAAAAACCTAATCCTAATATTCCGGAGGAAATTTCAAAACCTATTACTCCAATACTCGACATGGATTCACTTAACAGTATCCAGTCAAGACTTTTTCTTGACGATATACAAATTCCAGAAGTGGTTCTCGTCCAATCCACTACTTCGACCCCTGAACCAGTGGTTGAACCAACTCCCGAACCTGAAATAACACCGGTTCCCGAACCGGAGACAACACCATGAAAGCATTATTAAAATGAGAAAAAAAAGTAAAATTCCAACAATCTTGGTTATCGTTATTCTTCTTGCCGGTATCTTTGCTGGAGTCTTTTTCCTAAACACCAGGCAGATTTTTAGAATCGGCGCCAGTGCTACAGCCCAACCAAAAGACGTCAGAATAAGTAATATTAGTGACAATTCCGCAACTGTTTCTTGGACAACGGATTCTCAAACATCAAATTTTTTAGCCTGGGGAGAATCTGAGACAAATATCAGTAAAGTCGAACAAGAAAACTCTACAGGTGAAAAACTTTTAACCCACAACATTTCTCTCTCCGGTCTAAAACCGGGTACAAATTATTTTTTTAAAATTAATTCCGGCGGAATCAACTTTAACAACAATGGGGTTCCTTGGAAATTTACAACCGGTGCAACCCTTGGAGTGGGTGCGGCTTCACTATTTATTTCCGGATTGGTAATAGATGCATCCGGACAGCCTGTGAGCCGCGCGCTTGTCTATATAACCGTGAATGGTTACCTTGCTTCAACCGTAACCTCGGGTAAGGGGAATTTTATTTACCAGTTGGGTAATGTACGCACCTCCAACCTCCAAAATTATGCTCAAATTGATGCCACTTCTACTCTTCTTCAAATTTCTGTTTCTGCGGGAATTAGAGGTACTGCCTCGGCTCAAATCTTCCCGCAATCAGCCAATCCCGTTCCGCCAATAATCTTGGGCCAAACTTATGACTTCAGGAGCTCGCAACCCGGCTCGGATAATCAAATTCCAAACGTCAATTTAAGTCTGCCGTCTACGGCCAGTCGGGAATCAAAAATAAGCGTTGGGTCCCCCGCACCGTTACCCGCTCAAAAAAGCGTCATCTTAGAAAGTCTTAAAGAAGGCGAGACCGTAACCAGTACCCAACCCGAATTTTTTGGCAAGGGCCCGCCCGGTGAAACCGTAACTATTGAAGTTAATTCACAAAACCCAATAACTGGAAATGTCACTATTCCCAAAAACGGATCGTGGAGTTATGCGGTGCCAACAAGTCTTGATTCCGGAGCGCATTCCGTTACCGTAAAATGGAAGGATGCAACAGGGATAACAAGATCCCTAACCAGAAATTTCGTGGTTCAGGCAAGCGATGTACCGGCTTTTGAGGCTACACCGTCTCAAACTCTAGCTCCCAACGCTACACCAACTGCAACTCCGGAAACAACTCCGGAAGCAACTTTAACTCCGGAACCGTCAACCACGCCTCCGGAAGCTTCCGTACCGGCCACGGGAAACTTGACCCCAACCCTCCTATTCTTTATGCTGGGAGTGCTCATTATGGTCTTTGGTGTTTTTGTTTGGAAAACTGCCGAAGCTTAACAATTGAAAAATGCCCAAAGATAACCAAAATACCAATTCAAATGAGCCAGGCACAATGCCCAACATTCCTCCTCAATCAGACATGCCTCCGCTCCCGCCTGATTTCCAAAACTATATTCCAAGTCAAATAATTAACACCGCCGCCAACCAACCTGTGGTGCCCTCACCCTCATTAACTCCGCCACCACCTGCCCCCACAACAATCGCGTCTTTTCCCAGGAAAAAATTCGGGGGAGGAAGAGTAATAGCAACAATCCTGGGAATTTTTCTTTTGGTCGGGGCAGTCGGTGCCGGTGTTATCCTCACCGGGCAAAAACAGATCTTTGAACAAAAAGCGACAGACGTTGGCTTAACTTGCGAAATTAATTCCACCCCAAACTGTTGCAATCTCCAAGGGTCGGGTGTAATAACTTGTGCAGAACTACAATCTTCGTGTATAGCACAAGGCAGAAGTTGGTGCAAAGCCACTGCAAACTTCGTATATACCTGTTGTGTGGCAGGCTATGATTGCGGCTCAGGTGGCGTGGGTTGTTATCCCGTCACACCCACGGCACCGCCAACAACAAACTGTCCAAGCGGATGGATTACAGAGCATGTTGATAATGAATGCAGAAAGAACGAAAACTGCGTAGGTTATAACAGTTGCGGCAGTAATCCTTACGATGGTTGTTTTATTAACCAAGTAGCAGGAAGCTCCTGCAATGCAAACCAAACTGAGTGTACCTATGACAGATGCGGTAGTCCCTCAACCAAATCACCAACCCCTGTGCCAACCAAATCACCAACCCCTGTGCCAACCAAATCACCAACCCCTGTGCCAACCAAATCACCAACACCAAAACCAACTCCAGGTCCTGTATCACCACCGCCAACACCGTCTCCGAGGCCTCCTCAGTGTCTAAACGTTAAAGCATATCGTGTAACTCAAGCCACCGGTGCTGAAATTTGGACGCTTTTAACTGCCGCCCAGCTTTCGGCCCTGAAAACCGGAGCAACTATAAATTTCTGCGTTGCAGGATCTACTACTACCGGAACTTTTGACAGAGCTCAATTTAAAATCAATGCGAAGTTAAAACCCGAAACCAAGTCCAAACGTCCAAATTCGAATGATTATTGCCAAAGCTACAAAATACTTTCAACAGATAAAACCGTAAGTGTAAAAGCCAAAATTCATCACGCAACATTGGGCTGGTTTGGAGAAAATATTTAAACTCAAATGAAAAACTTTTTTAAAAACAAAGCGGCAACACTGATAATAATTCTTTCCACTTTTATTCTGGCAGGGGTTGCCATATTTACCGCCATCAGGCTTTATCAGTTAAGACAAACTTCAATCTCTCCAAATGCACCTGAAAGTAAACCAAAAGCCGTCGAGGAAACCGCCGCGGGCGCCTGTTCCCTTACTTTCACTCTGACGATCTCCACTGCAACTCCAACGGCCACACCGACACCAACCGCAACACCAACTGCAACTCCAACGGCTACTCCGGGACCTGGCACGCCTAACGCCTGCGGAGGAACCTGTGGAAGCGATTCCAACTGTCAAACGGGTCTTGTCTGTTACAACAACTTTTGCAGAAACCCGTCATGCAATACAAGTTCCGATTGTGTTTGTAGAGCAACGCCAACAAATGCCCCTACGGCCACACCCAAACCTGCCGCCCCTATAAAAACTCCTACTCCTACCCCTATCGTGACTGTAACTCCTACGCCAACTGCTTTAACGGCCGTAACCCCTGCACCAACAGCAACTGCCGTGGCAGAGGCTCCATCTCTCCCTGCATCCGGAACCAATTGGCCAACAATTGTCGCAGCTTGGTTCGGAGCAGCTGTAATACTCGGATCGCTATTGCTGGCACTCTAGAATGAATACCATTAAAATCCTTTTTTACAGTCTTCTGGAATTTGTGAAGACAAATTACATTGAAATCACTGTTGTTTTAGTCATTATTTCAGTTGGCATACTTATCTATCTCATAACCACAAACTCTCTTAAGAAACTAAAGAAGGAAGTTTTTCAATACTATCCGTTTGACACTTTTTTCCCCCACTCCGGAGGTTGGTCTATCGGCACTTTCCTACTCATAATTCTTTGTTTGGGGCTCCTGATCATTTTTCTTTCCAAAGGAAATTTGTAGTATTAATTCATCTCCACGAAGGAATCCAATAATAACTTTTACCAAATTTATATTTGGCCAAGAGTTACTTATCTCCACGAAGGAATCCAATAATAACTCCTATCCAACCACAGCGGTACTTGAAGACCGGCCCAGTGAGGGAAAAAATAAATAAATAAAAATAAGCAAATAAGCAAATAAGCAAATATTAATTTCGGATTGCGGCGTAAAATATAACCTGTAGCTATCGCTAAAAAAGGAATGGAGGGCAAGTAGTGATAAAGAAACATTATTCGGGGAGAAAGCGCCCAAGGCACGAAGAAAATAAGATAACAAAAAACTATAAAGCCAAGTTTTTTGTTGCGTTCCACGAAGGAAAATATAAAGGACATAATAATTGAGAAGAATCCAAACCAAAAAACAAACGGATTTCCAAAAGCATATATTCTTGAAACCGTTCCCAAAACCTCATCGCTGGTATAAAGATATATCGGACGTATAAGAAGAGGCCAACTCCACCATTGTGACGTATATGGGTGGGTTGCCCTAAGCCCCGTATGGTACCACCACATCTGCTTCTGCATTTCCCACCAGACGGATAAACCGTGTCCCGTCAAAAACATCTGAAGATAGGTTAAAAGGTAAATGGTAAATGGTAAAAGTAAGAACCAAAGGTTAGACGATTCAAATTTTTTCTTGCGCTTTAACCAAATCATTCCCAAAATCGGAATGGTCCAAATTGCAGACCATTTAGAAGCAATGGCAAGCCCAAAGGTAAGTGCGGAAAGGAAATTTTTCTGACGCAAAAACAAGTATATCGAAAGGAGTGAAAAACAGAGAATATAACTGTCATTCATGCCAATTCTATTCATAACGAGCGGGAGGCCGTCCAAACTAAAAACTCCGGCAGAAATAAGCCCAACTACTTCGTCTTTAAAAATATGCTTGCTAAGTAGGTAAATCAGAAATACCGACACCACGCCCAAGAAGGCTCCGGGAATCCTCCACCCAAAAGAGTTCTCGCCAAAAATCTTCATTCCCAACGCCATCCCGAGCTTGGCAAGCGGAGGGTGCGTCCATTCGTAAGCAAAACCCTCAGGGGGTGTGTTCCACCACTCCCAGGCCTTGGCCGCCTCTGGACCCATCATTACTTTCGCGGTAAAGGCGTGATACACCTCGTCAAAATATTCTTCGGGTGGAGAACCTAAATCAAAGACTCTTGTAATAAACGCAAAAGCCAAAATGGCTGCAAGGCTTACCTTTACCGTTCTCCCTGTTAAATTAACTCTTGGCAATTTGATTGGAGGAACTTTCTTAAACGAAAATCTGGGGAGATTAATTTTCGGCAATTTCTCGACAAAAATGAGGGAAAAATAGACCAAAAGAAAAACAAAACCGATAATCTTTGCCGCCCCCTCGCTTAGGCTATATAAAAAATCAGATTTCAATTGGGCCGGATAATAATACGAGTACGGATAGTAAAGATTTAGAAAACTTACAACGGAAGTAACTATGTAAATCCCAAAAAGATTCCGGGACTTTGACAGGGCGGCAGCTGTCAAAAGAAAAGCAAAAAAGGGGAAAAGATAACGTTCATGAACTTTTGTGGGAAAAAGGAAAAAACAAAGACTCAATACAGCAAAAAGTAGATACCAGTTTGCTTTTTTGTCCAATTTGTTTCTGAAGAGAAATAGACTAAGCAACATTGATGAAGCCAATAATACTATCCCCCAGACGTTTAAACTCAATCCCAAAAAAATAGCAGCGTCTGTCTGCCAAAAGCCCACCCAGGACCAGACGTTAAAAGCATTAACCGACGTGTATGAGTAATACTTACCCATCCTAGTAATAAGTTCCGGCAGCCCAAGTATTGGATTATTCTTAAAAAACGGCAGGGATAGAAGGAAAATGGTCAAAAATCCGACAACACTGGCCGAAAAAATCTCTTTAGTCTTAAATTTCTTCATCAAAAGGACGGGGAGATATACCGTAGCAACCGCTATCGCCTGAGGTTTAATCAGAAATGCAATTGACCAGAAAAAAACTGACAAAACCAAATTCTTTTTTTCAATCAAAAAATAAGCGGAGATAAAAAGAAATAGTGTTAAAAGACCATCTATTTGCCCCCAAACGGATCCATCAAAAATAACAACGGGATTTAAAACATATAAAAAAAACGAGGTGTATGCAAGTTTTAGATTAATCTTTTTAACTAGCGACCAGATGAAAATACCAACCCCAATATCCGAAAGTATTACTGGAACTTTTATCGCAAATTCGTTTACCCAATCCAATTTGCCAATAAGCCAAAGGAAATAGAAATAGCCGGGGGTGTACTGTGTCCAAACGGTATCGGAATAAAATTTTCCAAAACCTAGGCTCGCCAAACGCCCTGCCCAACCAAACCACGTTCCCATGTCGGCTCCAAAGCTCGGAAGAAGCGACAATACTAGCCGAATCATAAAGACTGCAAGGACCGAAAATATTATTGGATAATATTTTTTTGTTAACATACAATTATGATATGCGTTTCAAAATTGAAAAACTACTGATTTTTCTCCTTATAACGCGTGTTTTGATACTTATCCTACCATGGTTGACAGTCAACCTGCTTTTTCCAGAAAACGCTCCCCAAAATTTCGTTAACTTTACCCAAAACACTTGGGCTCGGTGGGACGCCCCGCACTACCTTTACCTAGCACAGCATTGGTATACCAACGTCGGCGACGAGGCCAATTTTATCGTATTTTTTCCTCTCTATCCACTACTTCTTAAATTCGTCGGGTTATTTTTTACCAACACGGCACTTACTGGAGTCGCAACATCAATAATTCTATTTATTCTGGGGTGCTATTTCTTCTATAAACTGGTAGAAATCGATTACGGAGAGAAAATCGCGAAAACCTCAGTTATTGTCATGGCAATCTTTCCAACCGCCTATTTCTTTAACGCCCCATATACTGAATCTCTGTTTCTCCTACTTTTTAGCGCCTCTTTATACTCGGCAAGAAAAGGGAATTGGATTTTGGCCGGGATTCTTACGGGACTCGGGTGCGTATCCCGCCCTTTTGGACTACTTCTCGTTCCGGCAATACTGATTGAGTGGTACTTTTCAAAAAACCGCAGGTGGAAAACTATTCCAATAATTGTAATTCCTTCAATATTTGCGGTACTTAGCTATCTTTACTTAAACAAAAATATATATGGGGACTATTTCGCATTTCAAAAAATTCTAGCCGTACACTGGCAAAAACACTTCCTCTCTCCCTTTTTATCAGTGCGGGATTCTTGGAGAATTGCTTTTTCAGGGGGGCTCAATAATTTCGTTGTCTTGGTTGGTTGGGCGGAAGCTATTACAATCACTCTAGCATGGATTCTGATTCCTTTTGCCTTTAAGTTTTTAAGGAGGTCCTGGGCCGTTTACTACACCTTAAGCATTATTCTTTTTTCCTCTACCAGTTTTATTTTAAGTACTCCCAGATACTTGCTCTCGATTCCTCCATTCTTTGTATTAATTGCCCTTGCCGAAAAGAAATCTCTTTTCAAAATAATTTGGAGGTTTACATCAGTTGCACTTCTTTTTTGCCTGGCCATACTTTTTACCAGGGGACAGTGGGCTTTTTAGTTAAACGTTAAAACTTTAGAAACCCATTTTTGAATTTCCACCCATTTTCCGTTTCCGGCCTTGGGGATAAAGACATATTGGTTGTCGTAAATTTTTGAAATCGGGGGATTAAACAAAAGTTCCTGGGGAATCAAAAACTGATTTATTGATTTACTTCCGTTAATAACCTTCCGGGCAATGATTGCAGCGGACGTACTATCTATATCCGTCTCAACATATTTCTTTAAAACCCTAATCATTGCCAACTCAACCTTGGGGGAAAGAAAAACCAAGGGGCTTGTTATTTTTTTCTTTATTGCCTCAATTACCTTTTGTTGTCTGGCTTCCCGGGCAGTATCTGTACCTTCGTCACCTTCCGCGTGGCGGGAACGAACAAAAATTAATGCCGTGTCACCGTTCATTATTTGAGATCCTGCGTCAAACGTAACGGTTCGATAACGGCAGGCGAAGGTCGCGTCCCCTCCACAAGTATCATTCTCGCGTCCGGCGATGGGGTAAAGATTATCGGTAAAACTCTGGGAAACATCAACCCGAATGCCTCCGAGAGCGTCAACAACATCTTTAAAGGCTGAAAAATCGATTATCACTCCATACTGGATTGTTTGTCCCACAACTTCCCCAGCAATAATTTTCGAAAAAGAGATGCCTCCACCCATTTCAGAAACATCTAGATAAGGGGAGCCGTTTTTACCCCAGTAGTATGCCGAGTTTATCTTTGCACGAATTTCAGGAATCCAAAGGTCCCGCGGAAGAGAAACTATGGTTATATTCGGTTTATTAAGTCCAACGGAGATAAGAAGCATTGTGTCGGTCAGATCGGGTCCTTCGTGGCTACCGCCAGCCTTTCCCATTACTAAAATATTGGTTCGACCATTTTGAGAATTAAGTTTATTCACCGGAGCAGTTATGAAATTTGATGCGATGACGATTGCGTTGCCAATACCGATGTTTCTTTGGACTTTAAAAACAATCAGTGTCAAAATCCCCAAAAGGACGAGAAGGATAATAAGGAGAGGGTTTTTCTTCTTCGTGATATCATCAGTCATGGCAGATTCTAGTATAGCTGGTTTAAATAAAGAACAAAAACAGGCCGTAACTTATACGAATGGTCCGCTTTTGGTACTCGCCGGCGCAGGCAGCGGAAAAACCAAAGTTTTGACCCACCGTGTAGCTTATTTTATTGCTCAAGGCTTAATACTACCTGAAAACGCCCTTCTTCTTACCTTCACTAACAAGGCCGCTTCTGAAATGAAAAGCCGAATCACAAATCTAATTAACCAATTAACCAATCAACCAATCAACCAGTTGCCGCTAGCGGCAACTTACCACTCTTTTTGTGCAAAGGTACTAAGAATTGATGGGGAACACATTGGAATTCCTCAAAACTTCATTATTTACGACGAACAGGATCAGAAGGATGCAGTAAAACAAATACTTGAGAGTATAAATTTATCGACTGATCAATATAATCCCTCCTCAATATTAAATGGTATAAGCGACGCCAAAAATCAGATGCTGACACCCGAGGAATATAAAGATTTTGTCCGAGGGGAATGGCAAGAGGTTGTTGCCAAAGTTTATGAGAAGTACGAAAAAATGCTTAAAGAGATCGGCGCACTTGACTTTGATGACTTGCTAATTAAAACTGTAAAACTTTATAAAGAATCTTCAGACGTATTGGAAAAATGGCAAAGGAAACTAACTCACATTTTTGTCGATGAATGGCAGGATACAAATAAAATTCAATATTCCCTAACCCGCCTCTTGGTTGGCAAAAGAAAAAATCTCACAGCGGTGGGGGATGCTTCTCAATCCATTTATTCCTGGCGCGGGGCAGACTTTCGGAATATTAATAATCTGATCCGAGATT
>CAZCNT010000011.1:0-2992 GCA_964500695.1 uncultured Gammaproteobacteria bacterium
TTCCTGCGGCTCCGGCGAGACCCGAAGCTTTGTCTTTGGCGTCCTTGACCGCCAACTTCCTTGCCTCCTGCAACTTTTCTTTCTCGGTTTTATCGTTCAGCTCAAAGCTTACTCCGCCAACAATATTGGCCCCCGAGGTAGTACTTGTGGTAATCGCGTCGTTGACTTTGTCAAAATCCCGGATCGTAACTTCGTAACTTGTTGAAACCCGAAAACCGATTATTCTTCCGACAGAATTTGTGTAATCGTACTCCGGATAGACCGAATAGGAAGTGGTTTTAATATCTGCTTCCGCGATGCCCAACTTCTTTAAAGAATCGGTAAGTGCCTTGGCCTTTGCATTTACATTGCTTTGCACGGTTTTAAGAGAGGCGCCGTTTACTTCAATCCCCAAGGAGATCTTGGCAATATCGGGTGTCACAAACACCTTCCCCTCCCCGCTTACGCTGAAAGGCTCACCCTTCATTTGGCTGGTTGTGGCAAAATTAATAGCCGGTCCCCATTTGGCAAAAACGAAAAGAAGAATAAAAATGGCGAAGATAGTTCCGATTTGTTTCACTGATTAATTCTCCTCCTCTTCCAAAGATTTTTCAAGTACTGCTGCGGCGGCGACCGAGTCGGATTTATCCGCAAAGCGCATGAGGATTACTCCCTGGGTGGCACGGCCGAGTTGGGGAATATTTTTCAGAGGAAGCTTTATTACCTGTCCCATTTTACTGGTGATTATTATCTGGTCAATATTCGGCGTAACCATCTCCGCGGTTTTAAGTAGCCCGGTTTTTGCCGAAACCACGGCCGCTTTTACTCCCTTACCCGCGCGTTTTTGGACCGGAAAAAGGTGAATCGGAGTCCTTTTCCCGAGTCCCCTCTCCGCAATTGTCAAAATATCTCTAAAAACTTTCTTTCTTTTGTCTTCAATCTTTTTCTCTTTACCGGGGAAAACTTCCATGCCGATGAGTTCGTCGTCTTTTTCAAGTTTTATTCCGGTCACCCCCGTGGTTGCCCTTCCCATCGGCCTGACATTTGCTTCCGGGAATCTTATCGACTTGGCTTTTTTGGTCAAAAGAATTATGTGATCTTCCCCACCGGTCGGGTGAACGGAAATTAACTGATCATCCGCTCTCAGTTTTATGGCTATAAGTCCCGATGCTCTCAAATTTTCAAATTCACTGATGTTGGTCTTTTTAATTACACCGTTTTTTGTAGACATAACCAGGTTTTTGATTCCCGAGTCTTTGGAAAGCGGCAGCACTGACCTGATTTCCTCACCCTGCTCGAGATTAAGAAGATTAACCAGGGCTTGCCCTTTTGCTTGGCGTGACGTTTCCGGAATTTCCCAAGCTTTTGTGCCGAAAACACGGCCTTTATTGGTAAAGAATAAAATTGTGTCGTGAGTCGTGGCACTTAGTAAGTGCTCGATTTCGTCTTCTTCTTTGGTTGCCATTCCTATTACACCCTTACCTCCGCGTCTTTGTGCCCGATAGCTGGTTGCGGATAATCTTTTGATATACCCCGTTTTTGTAATGGTGATCAGTGTTTCTTCCTTTGCAACTAAGTCCTCCTCGGAAATTTCCCCAAGCGCCGACTTATATATTTTTGTACGCCGCGCGTCGCCGAATTTTTCTTTAAGTTCTGTCAATTCTTTGATGATTATTTCTAAAACTCTTTTCGGATCTTTTAATATCGCTACCAACTGGTCAATAAGTTTTTTGATTTCTTGATATTCTTTTTCTATTTTTTCCCGCTCCAGAGCCGCAAGGCGCCTAAGCTGCATATCAAGAATTGCCGTAGCCTGAATGTCACTTAATTTAAATCTTTCGATTAAGTTTTTCTTGGCGTCTTCCTGGGTTTTACTTTCGCGGATGGTTTTAATAACGGCATCCAGATTATCAAGCGCAATTTTTAACCCCTCCAAAATGTGGGCGCGTTTCTTGGCCTCCGTCAGTTCAAAAATGGTTCTTCTTATTACAACCTTTTGTCTGTGTTTTACATACTCAGACAGGATTTGTTTAAGGTTTAGTGTATGCGGAGTTCCCTCAACCAATGCAACGAAATTGGCCGGAAAAGAACTTTGGAGTCTTGTATGCTTGTAAAGATTATTCAAAACCGATTTGGGTTTGGCATCGCGCTTAAGCTCAACAACAACCCTCATCCCATCTTTGTCTGATTCGTCCCTAAGATCAGAAATCCCCACGACCTTTTTATCTTTCACGAGCTCGGCAATTTTGGCCACCATTTCGGCCTTATTTACTTGATACGGAATTTCGGTAATTATGATTTGAGACTTTCCCTTGGCGCCTTCCGTAATTTCGGCAATACCCCGAACCACGATTCTACCTCTGCCTGTGGCGTAAACTTCTTTAAGGGAATTCGCATCATAAATTGCACCTCCGGTTGGGAAATCCGGTCCGGGAATAATATCGGTTAGCTCATCGATAGTTATTTCGCTTTCAAACGAAACGGAGGTGGGGTTAACTTCTTCTTCGGTTAAGGCCTTTGACTCGCCGGCGGCAACCAGGTTAATTTTTTTGATGACAAAATCCGTTTGTTTTTCCTGTTCAGCGGTTTCGGTAATTACCTTGCCCTTTTTGATCATGGCAATTACCGCTTCAATCACTTCGCCTATATTGTGGGTTGGGATCTTTGTAGCCATTCCCACGGCAATTCCTTCACTTCCCATGAGAAGCAGGTTCGGAAGAAGTGCCGGCATGTAAACCGGTTCTTTTAGGGTGGCATCGAAATTTTCGATAAAATCGGTGGTATCCTTCTCGATGTCAAGAAGCATAGAGTCCGAAATATGGGCCAATTTTACTTCCGTATACCTCATAGCTGCGGGCGGGTCGCCGTCAACCGAGCCGAAATTTCCCTGCCCTTTTACCAGGGGGTAGCGTAGAGAAAAATCCTGTGCCATACGGACCAAGGAATCATAAACCGCCATATCCCCGTGAGGGTGATACTTTCCCAAAACTTCTCCGACAATCTTGGCGGATTT
>CAZCNT010000011.1:3092-25834 GCA_964500695.1 uncultured Gammaproteobacteria bacterium
TATCCCCGTGAGGGTGATACTTTCCCAAAACTTCTCCGACAATCTTGGCGGATTTACTGAAAGAGCCGCTTGAATGAAGCCCCATAAGATGCATTGCGTAAAGAATTCTTCTGTGAACGGGTTTTAGGCCATCCCTAACGTCCGGAAGGGCTCTGGCAACGATGACGCTCATGGCGTAATCCAAATATGATTTAGATAACTCACTAGTTATTTCTGTGGGTTGAACTTTACCGATATCCATAAGTTGGTGATTGGTGAATAGTGATTGGTGAATAGGCTTATTTAGCCTTACTTATTTTACCTTTTTGAGGAGCGCGAAGCAATGGGAACTAAGACTTTTTCTGCTTTGATATGAAGTAGCCGATAGCAGCAAGAATTAGTATTACGCCAAGAGAAATCTTTTTGTGTGTCAGGAGCCAGGTTACCAAATTGACTTCTTTCGGTTCGGTTATTTCCGAATCTTCAGTGCCGAGAGTTTGAGGTGACAGGGACGGACCTGGCGATGCTTCTGTTTCCGTTCCCAAAACTCCGGGGATAAAACCTGTGGCGGGACTACTAATAAATCCACCGACGGGAATGGCAAAAACTTCATTAGAAAAATCTCCAGGGGCGCAACCGTTTCCTGCACGAACCTTAAAAAAGTATGTTCTCCCTCCGGAAAGGCCACTCACGGTATAACTGGTTGTTCCCTTTCCTCCGACATTAGGATTGCCATAGGTTTGAGCGCCGGAAGAAGCTCCGTAGGTGACAAGATAATAACTGACAGGGTCAGAAGCTTCTGTCCAATGTAGTGTCACACTATTCACTCCCCCAAATGCCCCGGTTAATACCGGAGCCGAGCCGGGTTTGGTGTCATTACAATTTGGGGCAGAAGCATCAGAAAGAGTTCCTCCGCTTGAACCGGTTGTCGTATCCGAAGAAGTGGTTGTAAAACTGTTTTCATCACTAACCGCTTCCGGCGAGCCGTGGGAGACGGTTCGATAATAATACGTTGTTCCTGCGGTAAGTCCTGTTAAACCAACCGAATGCGAAGTAACTTTTGTAGAGTCCTCATCCGTGGAGTTGGCATAACCGTAATTGGGCGCAGCCCCTAACGCGTGAGAAGCCGTATCATAAATCACCCGTGAAGTAGCAGCTTCGTCAGTCGTCCAAGTTATCGTGACAGAATCTGTGGTTGCGGAGGATGACGTTTCCCCCGAAATTACCGGTGCAATACCATAAGTGGCCTCCAAAATACCACCGGCATTGCCGGCGTTGTCATAGGCAATGGCTTTGATCGTCATGTCTTTATCCACCGTTATTGCGCCCGCGTAGAGTGTTTTGGTGGCGTCCGGAACCGAGCCGTCAGTTGTATAGTAGATTGCCCCAAACCCGCTTAAAGAGTCCGAGCTTGATAATGTAACCGATTGATCAGATGTGTAATCCCCCGCAACGGGTGTGGCGGATGGAGTTGCGGGTGAAGTTTTATCAATTTTTACCGTGACAACATTACTTGCGACGCTGGTGTTGCCGGCATTGTCGGTTGAGGCCTTTGCGGTGGATGAAATAGAACTGCTTTCGGTACTCAATATCTCATCATTCGGACAACTTGCCATGCCGGATCCGCCGGTGTCCGAACAGTTAAAATGAACGGTTACGTTGGAGGTGTACCAACTGTTTGTTCCCAGAGTTCCGGCGCTCACCGCTGCAGTGAGCGTTGGAATGGTTGTATCTACCGTTAAAGAACCACCGGAAGATTCCGAACCGGTATTTCCTGCACTATCAACTGCTTTGACATAGAAACTGTAGATGCCTTGTACGAGATTGGTGACGAATGATGTGGAATTGCTTCCTGTGGAAGTTGAATTTACGGTTGCATCCCCCGATATTCTGTAAAGATAATTTGCGATGTTCGAAACAGAATCGGTTGCCGCTGTCCAACTCCATGTTTGGGTGGTTGAATTGGTTGGAGTTGTTGTTGAAGGAGTCCCCGGTGCACTTGGAATTCCGGTATCTACCATATACTTCCCTGAAAAACTATTTGTCCTACCCGCATTATCCGTTACTGACAAATTTAATGTATGATCCCCATTGCCGGGATAAGTTGACGTTAAATCGGTTCCGTTTGAGATCAATGTTCCGCCCGTTGCATCCGCGTCCCAAGCATATTTTACAGATGCCAGGCCGCTAACCGAATCGCTTGCCGAAACTATTATCGTGGGGACACTACTTTGCCAGCTTGCAGAAGCACCTGTTGCCGAAACTGTCGGATTGGATGTGTCAGTTTTTACCGTGACAACATTACTGGTGCCGGTGTTTCCGCCGGCGTCATTTGCGGTTTGGGCGCTGGAGGAAACAGAACTGCCCTCGGTACTTAGGATCTGATCACCCGGACAGTTTGAGATATTATCTTCGGGAGGGGTGCTCGTACTTGAACAGGTAAAACCTACGGTTACGTTGGAGGTGTACCATTCGTTTGAACCTAAAGTGCCACCACTTACCGTCGCGGTGACCGTTACTATTTGTAAACTTGTATTGACTACCCAGTTGGATGAATCCGGCAAACCTGTACCTCCAACACCGGTTGCTTTTACTTGAAAAATGTGTGAACCGTTACTCAGGCCGGTATAGGTTTTTGGACTTTCGCAGACGGAATAGCCTGAGACATCGATCTTGCATTGAAAAGCACTCCCTTCTTCTGTTGAGTGGAAATAAAAAGTAGCACTGGTCGAGTTGGTCGGATCGCTTGGTTCGGAATCTATTTCCACAACCGGCGGGTCACCATCAGTAAATGTTACTGAAGCAACTATCCGTTCGCTTCCAACCTTTACCTCAATTTTATAATTTGGTCGATATTTACCGTCGAGCTGATAGGCATAAGTAAATGTTCCTTGGGAATCTGCAGTTACCGAATCGGTATGAGTTACCGGGGGCTCGTCGGTTGAACTGATTTCCAATGTATAGGTTTTGCCGGATGTAAACCCTGTTCCTGTAATCAAAACTACACTTGTGGGCGAATAGTCGGGCTTATCTGTGGTGACCGTAGGAACGTCAACGTTTGTGTTTAGGCCGGTAACTACCGAAAGATCAATATTTTCAATTACCGTGGTTGTTAAATTTCCATGTTCAATGGGAATTTGGGGAGATGGTGAGATTGAAGGTGTTGTGCCCGCCTCCGCTGTAGGCTCCGGCGAGGCAATGTCGGTTGGGGTTGGCGACTGAGTAGGACTATCTGTAGGTGCGATGGTAGGTGTGGCCAAATCTGTAGGTGTGGGACTTGGCTCCGAGGTAAGTTCTTGAGCGATTGCTATTGAATAAGGAGCAATAGAATTAAAAAGAAGTGCGAACGTCACGATGATAGAAACTGTCTTTTGCCACATTTTCATACTATAAGTAGTTGGAAGTATACTTAAAAATATAGGATTGTCAAACGGGGGAAACCTTGGTTTGTTGGCTTTGCCAGATTGACCAGGCAATGATTGCAAAAAGGATTACGATTGCAACATATGCACCCGGAGTACCTGAATATTGAACGATTACGGGAGCTGCAAGTAAACTAACCAGATTAACAACTTTAATCATCGGGTTAAGAGCCGGACCGGCGGTATCTTTTAGCGGGTCCCCTACCGTATCTCCCTCAACTGAAGCTTTGTGTGCTTCCGAGCCTTTACCACCAAGAGCACCGTCTTCAATAAATTTTTTGGCATTGTCCAGAGCCCCTCCGGAAACAGCCATAAATACGGCCAAAAGCTGTCCGCTTAAGATTACTCCCGCCAAAAATCCTCCCAAAGCTTCAACGTGGAAGATAAGCCCAACCAAAAGCGGTAGACCGACAGAAAGTGAGACTAAAGGAACCAGTTCTTTTTGAGCAGCAGCAGTTGTTATACTTACAACTTTGTCGTACTCGGGAATCCTGGTCCCTTCCATTACCCCCGGAATTTTAAACTGCTTTCTTACTTCGGCTACAACTTTACCCGCGCCTCTTGCAACCGCCTTTATACAATAAGAGGAAAAAAGGAAAGGAAGAGCCCCCCCGATTAAAAATCCAATAATTCCCAAAAGGCCGGAAATGCTAATAGCTGAAATTACAGGCAGACCCAAACGGGCTTGTACTATTCCTATATCGGTTACGTACGAGAAAAACAAACTTGTTGCGGCCACAACCGCCGAAGCTATAGCAATTTGTTTTGTGATAGCTTTAGTGGTATTACCAACAGCATCCAGTTCCGCCATAATTTTATATGCTTTTGGTCCAACATGCGCCATCTCCCCTATCCCGTTGGCATTGTCCGAGATAGGTCCGAATGAGTCCATGGCAACATTATTTCCCGTTAAAGAAAGCATTCCGATTCCGATCATAGCAACGCCGTAAAGCATATAAATAGGCGCATACCCCCAATATATAAGAATAGTGGTGGCAAGAGCTAAGGCTACTACAACGGCACTGACAACCGACGATTCCATTCCCACAGAAAGACCGGAAAGAATTGTTGTTGCCGGGCCGGTTTTAGTCGCCTCCACAATTTCCTGCACGGGCTTTTTCTTGTACGATGTGAAGTATGAAGTAAGTGGATTAAATACCAACGCAAGTATAATTCCAACGGTATTAAGTAACGCTAATCTCCAGTCGGCGTAAAAAATCGAAAAGATAAAGGCTGCGGCAATTGTAATGGCGCTAGACAGTTCATAAGAACGGAACATTGCGACTTCTGCGTCCTTGGCCCGAAAGAATTTTATCGGGAAGCTTTCCCAAAGAGGAACAGCCAGAGTACCGACAATTGACGAAAGAACTCCGATTGCCCGAATTACTAAAGGATAGACTATCCAAAACATGTTTCCTGTTAAATGGAATAATACGAGGCCTAAAATTAGTGCGGAGACTATAGTTACTTCGTACGATTCAAAAATATCTGCCGCCATTCCAGCGCAGTCCCCGACATTGTCTCCCACGAGATCGGCAATAACGCCAGCATTTCTGGGATCATCTTCCGGAAGCCCCTTCTCGACTTTTCCAACAAGATCGGCGCCGACGTCTGCCGCCTTTGTATAAATTCCCCCTCCAATTCTCATAAAAAGTGCTACCAGAGTTCCGCCGAATCCAAAACCCAAAAGTGCATCAGGTGCCGCTTTGCCAAAGATCATAAATATTGCGGTTCCTCCTAAAAGGCCGAGTCCGTCTGTCAGCATTCCCGTAAAAGTTCCACCGCGGTATGCAACCGTGAGAGCATTGTTATAATTTTCCTTGACGGCCTGTGCCGTGACCCGTATGTTACTTTCTATCGCAACTCGCATTCCAAGTTGTCCGACCAGTATTGAAAACGAAGCGCCTATTATAAACGCGACGGTGCGTCCTATTGCGACGATAATAACTGCATTTTGACCAAACCGCTCGACTGCTTCTTTTGAAGGGGGCACGACGTAAACACTAAGAAAAAGAATTACGGACAGAGGGATTAAAACCAGAAGAATTGTTTTTAACTGGCGTTTAAGATATCCCTCGGCTCCTCTTTTAATCGCCCGCCAAACCGCCTGCATTTTTTCACTCCCCTTGTCCCAGGCGATAGTTGCCCGCCAAAGCCAGAACGCATAAACCAAACTAATAAGTGCCACACCAATGACTCCCTTTAACATTAATTGTTCAATATTTGACAGTTCGTTCATTGGAATAAACACGGACTCAAAAACGAGTCCTGCTGTATTTTACGAAACGGCAGACATATTTGTCAACGACCTATTTGAAGCCATAACTCTAATCTCTTAATAATCAAAATACTTACATGATATATATTATGTAAGTGGTATTCAAAATTCTTTTTTAAGTTTGTAGATTTTTTCTCTCCTTCCCTTTTTTATTTTGTTAAGTGCTGATAGGTTTCTTCCTTTTCCCGGAATATCTAATATACTCGCAAAATCTTCCCAGATTATTCTTGTTGCATCTTTTAAGTATATTTTCTATTACTTTGGAAAGCCCTTCGCCTTTGTATTTCAGCTGCAGACTCATTCGTGCAATTGTCGGCGGACTGATTCTTAAGGTTCTTCTGATATCTTGGTAACTATTTTCTTTGGATAACATTACCGCTGCGGCCAGACGCTTTGCAAATACAATCTTTTCGGTTGGTGTAAAAAAATTGTCTACAAAATTTTTCAACTTTTGCTTCTCTTTTATGTCAATCAATGTTTCTATAAAGAGCTTGAATATTCGATTCCAAACGTCTTCTGTTAATAGAAACCTTGAAACTTGCGACATACTTACATGATATATATTATCTAAGTGTCATGTCAAAATAAATAAAATTTATTTTGTCTTGATGATGCTAAAACGTGCAGAGGTAAACGGTGGATGGTTTTCTATCCGGTTTTTCCCAAGTCCGTATTGGACAAATGACACGATAGAATTGGGGAAATCAGGAACACCTTGAATTATGTGAGTAGTCCCCAAAGTCATAGAGACTCGGCCACGACCGTAAAACCCAAATACAACATGATCTTTGTTGTCATTCAGATCAACTCCCACCCATTCGCTTTTCTGTCGATCATAATACCATGTCCAGGTGTGTGGGTCATCTTGTCCGGAAAGTCTAAAACCTATATCAAGTACGGCAGGAATTCCCCATGAACGAGCACAACCAACCAATGCAGCATGATACCCCAGACAGTCTTGGTTTGGATGATCGTATTTTGGACTAAGTAGTAAATCGTCTACACGTTGATACACATCTCTTTCTTTGTTATATCTAAACTTTTCTTTTATATAATTCCCAAATGTTCCAATAACATCCCTATCTGATATCTCTGACATTTTTTTGTTCTTGTATTTATCTCTAACAATGTCTTGTATCCAATTTTCTGGATTCCATTTGGTATATCTTTCATTATTCTCCAAGCATTGGTGTAAAAATTTAGAATCTTTTGGAGGTTGGCTTGGTGAAAATGGAACTATAAATTTTAATTTAGTCTCAATGTTTGGCGTAATGCTTACTACGCGAAACCTGTTTCTATATGGTGCAAGACTAATTTCTTTTGAAGCCTTTTCCTTTGTGGATCGTCTTTCTCTGCCAGATCCAGAACCCGCGCTTTCATTTAATTTTTCATCTCTGGGGATCGGGACTAGAAGCAAATCAGACACATCTCTATTTACAAAGCCTAGATTACATTCAGCCATGTTTGGAATATTGGTTGACGGTGACATAGATAGTCACGAATTATAACATCTAAAGTCGAGTGTGACTAATTTTGTCCTCTGCAATTTTACCTTTTGGCTTCAGGTGCTATTTGTGCACGCATAAAGGTGCAATTGAGATGGATTTCATTAGCTATTATTTTACACATTTAGGGTGGCTAACTTCGCCCCTCGACTTCGCTCGGGACCGCGCCCGCAGATTTATACATCAAGTGTTGCGAGCTTGGCCCCCGGCAATCTTGCCACTCGCCTTCTCAATACTATTCGTATACGGCTCGTGGAGCGATTGGGTTGGGCTTCGCTAGCTGCCATTTTATACGTCTAAGGTAGCTAGCTTCGCATGCGTTTGGATATACTTTTTTCTTGGTGGAACCTCTTCCCCCATGAGCATTTCGAACATGTTACTGGCGGCTTCCGCATCTTCGACGTTAATTTGTTTTAAGATTCGGCGCTCAGGGTCCATTGTGGTTTCCCAAAGCTGGGCGGGGTTCATTTCTCCAAGTCCTTTATACCTCTGAATAACATATTTTGAGCCATCGTGGTCGTTTAGAATTTTTACCCGTTCTTCATCCGAATATGCGTAATGAACCTCTTTTCCAAAAGTTATTTTATAAAGCGGAGGAAGGGAAGCATAAAGGTATCCCCTATTAATTATCTCGGGCATGTGTCGATAAAAAAGTGTCAAAAGAAGAGCTTTGATGTGTCCGCCGTCAACGTCTGCATCAGTCATCATTATTACCCGGTGGTAACGGATTTTGTCATAATTCAAGGAGTCTCCGATCCCTGCTCCAAGAGCGATAATCAAATTTTTAATTTCATCGCTTTTAACCAGCCTGTCCAAGTGCGCCCGTTCGGTATTTAAGATTTTGCCCCCCAAAGGTAAGATTGCCTGATAACTTCTGTTTCTTCCCTGTTTGGCGCTTCCGCCGGCAGAAGGTCCCTCTACTATATATAGTTCGGAAATTGCGGGGTCAGAAGATTGACAGTCGGCCAAAATACCGGGCAAAGTCGCCCCCTCAAGAGCTCCTTTTCTAAGTACCGCGTCTTTGGCTGCCCGGGCCGCAAGGCGGGCACGCGCCGAAAGCATTATTTTTTCGACAATTTTTCTGGCTTCAGTGGGATGCTCTTCAAAGTATTGATCAAGGCCTTCCTTTACCGTGGACGCTACAAAGCCCTGAATTTCGGGGTTATTCAGCTTAGCCTTTGTTTGGGATTCAAACTGTAAAGATTCTGAAGGCATTTTGACATAAACTACGGCGGTTAAGCCCTCCTTCATATCATCCCCCGTTAGTGCAGTTTCTTCTTTGCCGTTCCCGTTTTGAATTTTTTTGTAATAGTCGGTTATGGCGCGGGTTAGGGCGATTCTAAATCCCGTGACATGCGTTCCGCCGTCCGTTGTATAAATTCCGTTGACAAAACCTTTGACATTTTCATTAAAGGAATCGGAATACTGAAGAGCAACTTCGGAGGAAATGTTTTCATTGGACTTACTGAAATATATTGCCTCGGTCAAAACATTCTTGCCGCGGTTACTGTGAGCGACAAGAGATTTTATTCCGCCTTCAAAATAAAAAGTAGCGGTGTCTCCGTCGTTCGCATCAAAAAAATGAAAAGTCAGCCCTGCAATAAGATAGGCGCGGTCCCTTAAGAGATTTTTAACTTTGTTATTTTCAAACTTTATGTCTCCAAAAATTTGTTTGTCGGGAACAAAATTTGTAATGGTTCCTGCACCCTTTAGTGCAATTCCCCATTGGTCCAGTTGTTTTTGGGAAGCTTCGGAAACCGTCCTGACGGGATCTCCCTTTTTGTATTCCTGGTAATAAGCTTTAGAATCCCGTAAAACCACAACTCTAAAGTAGGAAGAAAGAGCGTTGACAACAGAGGCTCCTACTCCGTGAAGCCCTCCGGAAACTTTATATGCGCCTCCGCCGAATTTTCCCCCGGCATGAAGCTTGGTCATTGTCAGCTCAAGAGCTGAGACCCCGGCTTTCTTTTGTTTTTCTACCGGAATTCCCCGCCCGTTATCCCTGACAGTTGCCGAGCCATCGTTGTTTAAAGTAACCCAGATAGTATCGGCAACGCCGGCAAAAGTTTCATCAACTGAATTATCTACTATTTCCCGTAGGCATTCATGAAGACCGCGGGTATCTGTTGAACCGATGTACATTCCCGGACGTTTTCTAACGGGCTCCAAACCCTCGAGAACCTGTATTTGCTCTGCCGTGTAGTCGTTTTTCATCTGAGATTAATTATCAAATTTGTCAACTGTAAATTTACATTGCCGTTCCCTTTTAGTCTAGTGAGAGTTTGTGTTGCGGTTTCGATATTTTTAGCAATACAGTTATATTTTACCTGATCCGAATGAAGTTTGCCATGGAGTAAATTAACCGTATTCTCGACCAATTCTATAGCTTTTTGACGGGCCTTTACACCACCGGGAGCGCATATTTTGTCTATGTAGGCTAGTTTTTTCCCAATAGTCATCGCCAAAAATTTCTCTGTCTCTTCATTTGTAGATTTGTAGATTTGCCCACGAAGTGATGCAGTCTGATTTGTAGATTTAATAATCTGGCATCTTGAAACAATCGTTGACAGAACCTTTTTTGCGCTTGGTGCAGTTAAGGCAAAGGAGACATTTTCTTGCGGTTCTTCCAAATTTTTCAAAAAGGCGTTTAGGGCCTCTTCGGTTGCTTCATGAATGTCGTAAGAAACAACGAGAGTAGGCTTATCGATATGAAGACGAAGTAACGAGTTTAAATTTCTTACGTCCTCTATTTTGGCAAGAGGATATTCCAAAATCTTTGCTTTTAATTTTTTTGCCAGTTCTTCGGTGCTTTGTACTATATACTCTGTACTATTTCCTATTAATAAAAAGGCGTGCATGGTAATAACTAATAACTAATGACTAATGACTAATAAGTCAAGGACATCTTGATACAAACAGCACTTTAGGTAATAATGTATATTAGTTAAAATTATGCCCACTGCTCAAAAAATTCCTAACGTCGGAACCCTTGCCGATATTTTAGTTGGCCTTGGTGCGCTCGATAAAACACGGGCTGATCAAGTTAAACTTGCAGAGATTCAAACAGGCAGTAAACAAGAGGATATCATTAAGAAATCCCAGCTTGTTTCTGCCGAAAAGCTGATTGAAGCCAAAGCCAAGCTTTATAACATTCCGTATGTTGATCTTACTTCTGCCCCTATCGCGCCGGCAGCGCTCGCAACTCTGTCATCCGAAGTTGCCGAAAAATTTAAGGTATTTCCCATAAATATTGACCGGGAGGGTAAGACCCTGACTTTGGCCATGGCGGACCCGATAGACTTATCCGCCATTGAATTTGTTGAACAAAAAACCGGGCTTCAGGTCAAACCTGTCGCTGCTCAACCCGGTGAAATTGATAAATTTATTCAAACGAGATACACAACCTCGCTAACCCAAGAAGTTACGGCAGCTTTAAAAGAAGTAGCCCCTGAGAAAGAAAGGGTGATGAATTTGGAAGCCGGCAAGGGAGAGTTTATTCGGGAGGAAAAAATTGCGCAGATAGTAAGCCAGATACTGGATTTTGCCATTAAGGCCAGAGCAAGTGACGTACACATAGAACCGCAGGAGGCAAGCACCCGGGTGCGCTACCGTATTGACGGAATTCTAACCGAAAAACTTACGATTCCTCATGAGCTTCACGAAGCCTTGGTTTCAAGAATAAAAATTTTAAGTGGCATGAAGATAGACGAAAGAAGAATCCCACAGGACGGCAGGTTTAACTTTAAAGGTTCGGAAGAAGAGGTTGATCTTCGTATTTCCTCTCTTCCTACAACCTGGGGTGAAAAAATTGTCATGAGACTTCTTAAGAAATCCGGCGGTGTTCCCACACTGCCCGAGTTGGGGCTTCGCGGACGCGGTCTTAAGAATTTGCAGGATGCGATTTTAAGGCCTCATGGAATTATTTTAATCTGCGGTCCTACCGGGAGCGGAAAAACTACAACTTTATACTCGGTTCTTTCGGCTCTTAATACCCCAAAAGTTAACATCGTAACTCTTGAAGATCCGATCGAGTATAAAATTGCGGGGGTTAACCAGGTTCAGGTTAATCCGGCGGTCGGCTTGACCTTTGCGGATGGTCTTAGATCTTTTCTTAGGCAGGATCCTAATATAATTCTGGTCGGAGAAATTCGTGATCATGAAACGGCTGACCTGGCCATACAGGCGGCTCTCACGGGACACTTGGTTTTCTCAACACTTCATACTAATGATGCATCGGGTGCCCTCCCCCGCTTGCTCGATATGGGAGCCGAGCCATATCTTCTAACCTCGTCCATCACTTGCATTGTTGCTCAAAGAGTTGTCAGAACAATCCATGAAAAATGTAAGGAAAGCTATATCCCCGAGACAAAAATTGTGGAAGAAATGAAAAAGGAGCTGGGAGCTCTTTGGCAGCCGCCGCCTGAGGTTAAGCTTTATAGAGGTAAGGGGGATGAGGATTGCGGGAACTCGGGATATATTGGCAGGATCGGGATTTTTGAGACGATACCGATTTCCGAGAAAATCGGTAAATTAATTCTGGAGAGATCCTCCGCAGGAGATATCGACAGACAGGCACGCGAGGAAGGGATGGTTAGTCTTAAACAGGACGGATACTTGAAGGTAGTTGAAGGAATAACTACGGTGGAGGAAGTTTTGCGCGTGGCACAGGAATAAGCATGGACATTAAACAATATTTACAATACGTAGTTGACAGCAAGGCCAGCGACTTGCATTTGATAAGCGGTATTCCTCCGACTCTTAGAATTGACGGCGAGCTAAAAGCCATCGGAAGTGTCGGAGTTTTGACGCCGGACTCAATCACGGAGCTTTTAGAAGAAACTCTGTCAAGTGCACAGCTTGAACGGCTTAGCGCAAATAAAGAACTTGATTTTTCGTTCCCATTCAGTGAGAAGGCAAGGTTCAGGGTAAATGCTTATACACAGAAAAATTCACTGGCAGCAGCCTTTAGACAAATTCCCCTGGACATTCCTGACATTGAATCTTTAGGTCTTCCGCCAATTCTTCACTCTTTTACGAATCTTAAACAAGGTTTTATCTTGGTTACGGGGCCAACGGGGCACGGTAAATCTACCACTCTTGCTGCAATGCTTAATGAAATAAACAAAACAAGGGCGACCCACATTGTTACGATTGAGGAT
Source organism: uncultured Gammaproteobacteria bacterium (assembly GCA_964500695.1). Lineage (GTDB taxonomy): Bacteria > Patescibacteriota > Microgenomatia > UBA8517 > UBA8517 > CAZCNT01. The sequence goes on from CAZCNT010000011.1 coordinate 15,436, forward strand.
CCGGTAGAATTTATATTTAGACCGGATAAGTCAATTATCTCCCAACGTGAGATGGGCGAGGACACTCATTCATGGTCGGTTGCGCTAAGAAGTGTTCTTCGGGAAGACCCGGATGTAGTTCTTGTCGGCGAAATGCGCGATTACGAGACGATTGCCGCGGCTCTTACTGTTGCCGAAACCGGACATTTGGTTTTTGCGACCTTGCACACGAACTCTGCGGCCCAATCGGTTGACAGAATTGTTGATGTTTTTCCGGAGGAACAGCAAAAACAAGTTCGGCTCCAGCTAAGCAACACCCTGGAAGCAGTCTTTTCTCAAAGGCTCATTCCGGCAATAAATAGAGGCAGAGTTGTAACTTATGAGGTAATGTTGGCAACAAATGCGATTAGAACCGCGATCAGGGATGGTAAAACCCATCAAATTGAAAACATTTTGGTGACTTCCCAGGAAGCAGGGATGAGCACTCTAGAGCAGAGCTTAGCCGGTTTGGTCAAGCACGGAACAATAACCATGGAGACTGCTCAAAGCTGGTCGCTTCGACAAGAGGAACTCTCAAGACTGGTAAGGAGTATCTAACGGGTTTTTGAAATGAAAAGGTTTAACTACAAGGGCAAGGATAAAACGGGCAGGGTTGTTTCAGGAGAAGTTGAGGCCAGTGATATTGCTTCGGCCGCCAAACTTATCCGCGGGAAAGGTTATTTTGTGATCTCAATTTCACCCAAACTTGACTCCCCCCTTTCTTTAATTAGAAGGTTTAACGAAAGGATTACCTCCCGCGATATAATGACTTTTACAAGACAGCTTTCGACGATGATCAATGCGGGGCTTCCCATAACCGAGGCGCTTTTGATCCTCCGGTCGCAGTCCAAGCGCTCAATGCAAAAAATTGTGGCCCAGATACTTGCGGATATTGAGGCAGGAGAATCGCTTTCCGGTTCAATAAGTAAACACCCCAAGCTTTTTAGTCCGACTTATATTGCTCTCATCAAATCCGGAGAAGTTGGAGGAGTGATGGACACCGTACTTATCCGTTTAGCCGAAACCTTGGAAAAACAGCAGGAATTTGGCAGTAAAGTAAAAGGCGCCATGATTTACCCGGTAATTATTGTTATCGGAATGGTGGTGGTGTCATTTGTCATGATGATTTTCGTTATTCCCCGCCTTCTTTCGTTATACGCCGACTTTAATGCAGAACTCCCCATGCCGACAATGATCTTGATCGGGATTACCAATTTCTTTCTTAAATTTTGGCCGGTGACTCTTATTTTGGTAGGAGGAGGTTTTTATTTTTTTAAAATGTATAAGTCAACCGTCAAAGGCAGAAGAAAAGTTGATGAGCTGATATTTAAAATTCCGGTTTTTGGCAGTTTGCAAAGACAGATCATTTTAACGGAGTTAACCCGCACTTTAGCCTTAATGGTGGGTGCCGGAGTTCCCATCCTGGAAGCTTTAAATATAACTGCAGGTGTTGTCGGAAATACGGTAATTTCCGAGGCGCTACGGGATTCTGCCAAGATGGTTGAAAAAGGTTTCCCCATTGCTTTTTCTTTCGGGAAGCACCCCGAGGCTTTTCCGTTTCTTTTGAGCCAAATGGTGGCAGTCGGGGAAGAAACCGGGAAAATGGACGAGGTTTTAACAAAAATAAGCCACATTTTTGAAGTTGAAAGCGACGAAGAGGTGAAGGGTTTAACTGCCGCGATAGAACCAATCGTCATGGTTGTTTTGGGACTTGGAGTGGGGTTTCTGGTGATCGCTGTAATACTACCGATTTACAATTTAACGAGCCAATTTTAGGGACTTGACAAGCGGTTTAGAATGAGCAATAGTTAATATAGTCATGAAAAAGTACCTGTCCAAGGGATTTACGTTAGTTGAACTTCTGATCGTTATTGCCCTTCTTGGTGTCATCGCCACAATTGTTATAGCCGCCATTAATCCTATCGAGCAGGCAAACCGCGCGCACGATTCACAGTTTAAGTCAGACAGCAGTCAGCTTCTTTCTGCGATTGAAAGGTACTATGTTGCCAATTCCAAATATCCTTGGAATACTGCCAATGGCACAACCTACCCCAATCCCGATACCGCCTTTGGTTTTATGGCGGCAAACGATGGTCTGGTCGGTATTTGTTTTTATCCTACTGCTTGTGCTACCGATGGGAATCTTATCAGTGCCTTAGAACTTAAGACCGGCTTTAGAACACGTAATTTTATTAGTGACGCAACCACCACTGATGGAACCAAAAGAATTTGGATTGGAAAGGCGTCAAGTTCGTCGGCCTCGGTATATGCGTGCTATATACCACTATCAAAAAGTATTCGTGACACAGCCTGTGCGGGCAATAGAGTTTGGACAGTCAATGCTAGTACGGGAGCAAGAACGGCTGTGGGGGCAGCTACATGCGGAGTGGCGGATGCTTGGGCAAACAATATTGCTGGATACCCTGGAAGTGCCTGGATGATCTGTGTTCCGGAGTGATGTAAATGTTTCTTCAATCGGTATTCCTTTTTGTTTTAGGTTTAGTTTTTGGATCTTTCGTTTCGGCACTTTCGTATCGCTACCCAAATGGAATTTCAGTTATGAAAGGCAGAAGTTTTTGCCCTAAATGTAAACATCAAATTAGTTGGTATGACAATATTCCCCTACTCTCTTTTTTACTTTTGGGTGGGAAGTGTAGAAGCTGTAAAAGGCCTATTTCATGGCGTTATCCGGCGATCGAGTTGATAACTGCCTTAGGGTTTATGCTTATTGGCATGACCTTTCAAGGAACAACCTTGCAAGGTGCATACAGTATTTTTATATTTCTCATTCTGGAACTTATTTTTATCATCGATCTTGAGCATCAAATCATCCCCGACTCTTTTATTTTCCTGGGTCTGTTTCTTTCACTAGTTTTTTCACTAGTCACCAATCACCAATCACCAATCACCAATCTTTTTTCCGGTTTCCTTGCCGCTTCCCTCCTCATGCTCATTCACCTTTTTACCCGGGGCCGGGGTATGGGTTTGGGGGACGTTAAATTTGCAGTTTTGGGCGGAATGATTGTCGCGTTGAATCTAAGCTTGATTTGGCTTTTTTTGGCTTTCTTGACAGGGGGATTTATCGGAATCATACTAATTCTGGGTAAGAAAGCAGGCTTAAAAGATAAAATTGCTTTTGGCCCGTTTTTGGTTATCTCAATTCCGATTACTTTGATATGGGGAGAAAAAATTATCGGCATTCTGCTTTTACATTAATCGAATTGTTGTTGGTTATTACGATCCTTGGCGTCGTGGTTAGTATTGGTGCTTCCTATACGACAAACCAGGTTTATAAAGGCAATGATGCAAACAGAAAGGGTGCCTTAAATAGAATTGCGGTTGCGTTTGAGGAATACGAGAAAGATAATAATTGTTACCCCCCCGCCAGCTCAAATCCGCTTGCCTGCAGTCCGGGTACGGGACTAACGCCGTATTTAGCTAAAGTTCCCTGCGATCCGGTAACCCAAAATCCATATTCTTATGAGCCTGCTTCGGGAACTTGCCCTGCTTGGTACCGAATCTATGCAAAATTGCAAAATACTACCGATACATCGGCAGTTGAATCAATCGGTCCGGGAGGGGCGTATAATTATTATATTGGAAGCGCAAATGCACCCAAACCGACTCCAATTCCATGAATAAATTTTCAAAATCCGAAAAGATTTCGATATTTGTCATTTTTTTTATATTGGCACTAATCTCAATACCGAATTTTGCAATAAGCCTTAAACGCGCCAGGGATCAGGTGCGGAAAGACGATATGGGAGCTTTGCAGCATGTTTTGTGGGTTTATTTTGCAGATTCTCGATCCTATCCCCCAGCCTCTTCCGACGGAAAAATAATGGCCTGTAAAAACCCCGGCGATAAAGTTGAAATTGATGATATGGGAAAGTTGAAAGTTAACTGGATACCTTGTGAGTGGGGACGCGACGGTATAGTAGACTTAATTCCGGGAAGTACGAAAGAGTATATGCACATTCTTCCCCGTGAGCCAAATTACCAAGAAGGTGCTTCGTATCGATATTTTTCTGACGGACAGAGGTTTCAGATATTTGTTTCTCTGGAGGGTAAGGATGATGATGAATACGATCCAAAAATTATTGCGAGAAATATCATGTGCGGTAATATAATATGTAATGCAGGACGGGTTTCCGGCTGCCCGGTGGAGAAAACATTGGAAGAATGTGAGGCGGAAGCGGTTCGAAACTAAAATGAAAAAAGGATTCACGCTTATTGAGCTTTTGATAGTCATCTCGATTTTAGGGGTTTTGGCCTCAATTGCCTTGGTTTCTTTTACCTCTGCACAACAGCGTGGACGCGACGCAGCGAGAAAAAGCGATTTGAAGCAGGTTTTTTCGGCTCTTGAGCTATATTATTCGGACCATGGAAAATATCCCGGCGCAAGTAATACAGGTTTAATCCTTGCTTGCCCTTCTACCACTCCGATTGCCTGTGTATGGGACGGTGCAGCCGTATTTTCAGATACCAAAACCACCTATATGAAATCCATGCCCAAAGACCCGGTATCCGGTCAGACATATTTTTACCGGATAGTTGACTCACCGGATAACCAAAAGTACCAGCTTTACGCACACTTGGAGAATGCCAGGGATATAAATTGTTTACCTCCAAGCTGTGACAACCCGACCCTCCCTACCGGTTTTTCCACAACAGCATGTGGCTCGTCAGGTGAATGTAACTTTTCGATAACAAGTTCAAACACCACACCGGTAGAGTGACTAGTGACTGGTCACTCGTGAATGGTGTAAACTGATAGCAAGTATGGAACTGCCCACTATCCACCAAACACAAGCCACTAAACACGGTTTCACCCTGATTGAGCTTCTTGTGGTTATTTCCATTATCGGTATTCTTGCCTCTCTGGTATCCGTTAATTTAAATTCTGCCAGATCCCGCGCCAGGGACGCTCAAAGAAAAAGCGATCTTAAGAATATCTCAATTGCTCTTAGGTCGTACTACAATGGTTTGGGGACATATCCTCTTACATTTTCATTCACGACACCATTTGTAATCGGCGGGGTGACCTACATGGCGACGGTTCCGAATGATCCGCAATATGATTCCACGGACTCCACCCCCCCCCGATATGATTACGAGCTAACCAATTTAGGTGACGGATTTACTCTGTTGGCGTGCTTGGAAAACGCCAGTGATGCTCAAGGGGTACCCGTACCCACCCAAAATCCATTTGGGTTTACGTGTACCAGTTCTACGATGTTTCAGATAATACAATGACAAAAAAATATCTTCCATTTTTCAATCAGAAAATAAAATTGAAGATGGAAGATAGAAAATGGAAAATTCAAGGTTTTACCTTGATTGAGCTTCTGATTGTTATTTCGATAATAGGGATTTTGGCCGCGATGGTAACTATTTCTTTTATGAACACTCAGAGGCAAGCGAGGGATACTCAGAGGAAATCGGATTTGTCACAATACCGCAATGCTTTGGAAACTTTTGCAAGTAAGAACAATGGGCTTTTTCCGGGGGAAAATCAAATCGTTTCTGCCAACTCGATTACCGGCTTTTGTACGACTCCTTGTCCAATAGATCCCAAGTACTTAGCGGATTCCACCTATGATTACAAATATCAATCTGATGGAGCTGTGGTGACTGGAGCTCCTGTAGCAACGCAATATGTTCTTTGGGCTAAACTGGAAAATGTAACAAATACTTACTGGGTTGTATGTTCCGGCGGGCAATCGGGGAAGTTTGTTTCGGCAACAGCACCAGCTCCAACCGGGGGTGGCTGTTTGTCTCCATTAACACCATGACAAAAAAATATTTTCCATTTACTATTTTTCATTTACCCATTTTGAGAAATAAGATGGAAAATGGAAGATTCAGAAAATGGAAGATTGAGCGTGCATTTACCCTAATTGAACTACTCGTGGTTATCTCTATTATTGGTATTCTTATCGGCCTTTCGGTTTTTGGACTTCAAAACGCCCGTCAGACCTCCAGGGACGCCAAAAGGAAAGCTGATTTGGAAACAATCAGAAGTGGGCTTGAGATGTTCAAAGCGGATTGTAATAACAAGTACTATATTGGAACATCTCTTCCGGCAATCTTAAGGGGAATCCCCCCTGTTGCCACTTATGGTGCGGGCTGCCTGGCTGCCAATATTTATATTTCCGCAACACCTGTTGATCCTACCTCACCCAGCAGAAGCTATGGATATTCCTCGGTTGCCCCTGGCACCAATTATATTCTTTGCGCAGCTTTGGAACAAAGTACGGCGGCGATTCCTGCCGGTTGTGCAAATAAATGTGTCGTAGCTTGTAACTATAGTGTTACAAACCCCTAGGCTCGACCATACCATTTGTAGTATATTGTATATAGTATGCCCGACTTAAAACCGAAGAAATCAGGCTTCACTTTGATTGAAATTCTTGTCTCTATGACAATTATCGGTTTTCTTTTTAGTTTTGGATACGCAAGTTTTAGAGATTTTTCAAGGCGTCAGGCTTTGGCGGGAGTCGTAAAACAGGTTCAGGGAGACCTAAGGCTTGCTCAGCAAAAGGCTCTTTCGGGAGAAAAACCGTCCGGGTGTACCACTCTCCCAGTGAAGACTTTAAACGGCTACAATTTTTATCGTTCTGCCGAAAACGTCTATATAATTCAGGCAGATTGCTCAGGTTTAGCTGCTGCGGTTCCGGTTAAAAGTGTTACTTTGCCTTCTGGCATTAAAATTTCAGCGCCCTCCCCAAACCCAATTAAATTTAAGGCATTGGGTCAAGGAACAAACATTGTTTCAGGAGAGTCGGCAACAATTACCATAACCCAGGACGCTGTATCCAATTCGCAAGATGTAATAGTTACGGCGGGAGGAGAGATAAAGTGAAAAAACATTTTCCATTTTCCATTTTCCATTTTCCATTGAATTTCCATTTGAGAAATTTTCAAATTGAACGATCGAAAAATAAATGGAAGATGGTAGATGGCAGATGGAAGATACAATCTGGCCAGTCTTTGTTCGAGGTTGTGGTTGCCTTGGCCATAAGCGCGCTGGTTATTGTTGCCTTGGTTTCTTTGGCAACAAATTCGATCCGGACTTCGATATATTCAAAAAATAATTCACTTGCTACTACCTATGCCAATCAGGCAATAGAGTGGTTGAGAGGAGAAAGAGACCGGAATATGGTTAATTTTAATACTCAGGCTTATAGATTTAGATCTAATATTTTTAAATGTTTTAATTCTCAGCCTCTAGCTTGGCCTACAGGAACGGGGGCAGCCCCAGTGTGTCCGACCAGCGGTACCGGAAGCACGATTTCCGGGACACCTTTTGTCAGACAGTTAAAATTTATCATTACGATGACGCCGGCACCAGTAAAAACAATTTATGAAGCTGACGTCACAGTTTCCTGGACTGATTCTCAAGGTAAACATACAGTAACGAGTGCAACTGTTTTTACGGATTGGAGACAAAGATGACAAGTCATCTTCCATTTGCTATGTACCATTTACCATTTCATTTAAATAATTCTCAATTTCTCAATTGTAAATAATATGGAAGATAGAAAATTCATAAAATGGAAGATTCAGAGAGGTATCTCTCTGATTGAGATTCTGGTGGCTGTGACAATATTTGCTGCTTTGGGTATTCTTATAACCCGTTCGGTTGCCTTGACCTTGCAGGGTAGTAAAAAGAGTGAAGCAATGGTTGCCGTAAGGGAAAATCTGGATTATTCGATGAGTGTTATCGAAAGGCAAATTAGAAATGCAAATTCAATTTCCGGATGTACGATTCCTCCTACCGCATTACCCAGAATAGATTTTGTTGATCAATATGGTAGGCAGGCAGATTTTTTATGGAACAGTACCTCGTTCACTATAGCTTCGGAAAGCGGTATTATCTCTACCCGACTGATAAGCCCCGAAGTGGTGAAGATAACAAGCGCTACTTTTACCTGTGCAGCAGGAACTGCCACCAATCAACCATACGTAGATGTCACCCTAAAAGGCCAATCCGCTACTCTAACGGGATCACAAAGCTCGCCCGAAACCGTCAATACAAGGATTTACCTTCGGAACTACTAAAAATCTATCTTCCATTTTTATATTTTCCATATTCCATCTTATTTTTTCATTTTATTAATTTTCTGATTTCTTTCCGATGTAATAATCGATGCAGTAAATATTGATAGATTGGCAAATAAAATGGCAAATAGAAGATTCAGTAAATGGAAAATTCGTAAGCGAAGCTTACGGTGCTACTTCATTCCAGTTTATTTTTCTTGCTCCAAGCTTGCCGGGGAAAAGCCAGATTTGGTCCGGGGCGTATTGATAGCGAATGGCTGGAGTAGCGGCTACAGCGTTGTATGTTCTTCCTGTCATGGTTACTGCGGTGTTGCCTACAACCGACCCTCTAATATAAAGGGGAGTAGCGGCGGTTCCCGCGTTGAAAGTGCCATCAGTAATATAAATTCCCTCCAAATGCGGAGTGGTTCCAGTGCCCCCTATCGAATTAGCAACCGTGATATTATTTTTGGCAGTTATCATAAAAAATCCGGCGCCATCGTTTAGATTAATATTTCCCCCGATGGTTACGCGGGCGTTGGGCACAAGCAGAATTATCCTTCTTGTACCAAGATTCACAGTTGGAATAGTCAGGGTTTGGGCTGCTGCTGCGTTTCCGTTGTATATATACCAATAATATCCGTATTTTAGTGTTCCACCCGAGGTAAATACGGTGGCGGCTGGCGTTCTAGTGGCAATAACCGTGGGGATAACATCTGCCGGGATTTGGCCGGCAAAATAAGCATAGTTAAAGGTTTTGGGATTTGTTGCGGAGGAATTTGCCAGCCAGCCTTTTACCGAAACTTTCCCCGTGGGAATATTTGCGGTATAGCCCGGGGGGTAAGCGACAACCCCTGGACCAATCCAGCCTGATGTAAGAGCGCTAAAATACGCGTTGGCTACGGCAGGCACACTGCTTGTTAAACTTCCTTTTGTCTGAATATCGCTGTTTAAGACCTGCCACCAGGATGGGGAAGAAACGGTAACAGTGGCAGTATCTGAAGCCAAAAGTACAGTATTATTATTTGTGTAATATGACCTGGCGGTTATTAGGATATTTGTTCCAAGTCTGACACCCGTTACAGATGTTTTGAAACCATTAGATGGAGTATCTGTCGTGGGATTGACAGTGAAATAACCACCAGTGGCAGGGGTAAAAACAACGTGATTGGGTGCGGGACCGGTTGTACTCGCTGTAAATGCATTAGTAATTGTTTGGCCGATAATAACATTTTTTGCGTTAGGGGAAAGGGTGATCGTGGGAGTTGGGACAACAACGGTTGCAGTATCTCTGGCCAACTCTACATGAGAAACTGTATGGGATATGGCGGTTATTAATGTACCCGTTGTAACCCCAACACCACTTACATTTGTTTTATAAGGGAAACTGTTATCTGATGCAGTGACGACGGTGAATTTGGTGACATCGCCGGAGGAAAAATGAACATGATTGGGTGCGGTGCCTGTATATCTTGCCGTGAATGGAGAAGTGGATGTTGCAAATCGATTAACAGTTTTTGTGTTGGGTGTGATGGTGAGGGTGTTGGTGGTAAGGACAGTGACGTAGCCAGTCACTTCAGCTAAAAATTGATCTGAAGCATTATATGACCTTGCAGTTATAGGTATGCTGGTTCCCGGTTGAACACCTGTCACATTTGTTAAAAATTGATTCCCTTGCTCGGTATCTTCAGGGGGGTCAATACTAATATATTCAGGATAATCTGTCGTAAAAGTGACCCTACGAATGGGAGGAGAGCCTACAGGTCTTGCCCGAAGATCGTAGAATGTTTGACCGACATTAACTGTTAAATTTGGTGGGATAAACTCAAGAGTACCTGGGTCGGTTGGCGGGATGGTTGACGGTGTGCATCCTGCCATGTCATTTCTACAAACCCAACCAACTTCGCAACAAGTTTTTGTAAGTGATGGCCAGTCAGAATCACACCAACTTCGGCCAAAGTAATTACACGCATCTTCAGCATTGCTGCAACATCCATCTCCTGAGCAAGGATATGCATTGCACCATGGATCAGAGGCAGTATTACAGCTAGTGTATACTGAATTGGCGCCAGTCAGGCTACAGCAACCAACAGTGCCGGTAGTTGTTGTGCTAAATTGTTTAACACAAGCGTTGGACGTTGCCTTAATATTTGTTTGTAAAAAACTCAGATTTGGTGTAACCAGTCGCCCCGTGCCAACCGCTCCAAAAAGAAGTAAAACTCCTAAAATCGTGGCAAAAACGCGTCCGCCGAATCTTAATCGTTTTACTTTTCTTCTTCCTGTCATCAATAGTTATCTTACTACGTAGCTTTATACCCGGTCAATTATCGTGGTCTGT
>CAZCNT010000012.1:0-23801 GCA_964500695.1 uncultured Gammaproteobacteria bacterium
CTGCGTCTGTTACTGTTCCTACACTTGCGAATAAAGCCTTAAGATCGTCTACTGTGACTGTAAAATCCAAATTTCCCACAAAAAGTTTTGCGTCTTGCATATTTATGTTACAAACTACAATATCCAGTGTTATTCAACGTCCAGATAGTAGTTTGCGTTATTTTCTCACCTCCATCTATTTTTTCTTACCTTGGAGCTAATTCCGAAGTTCTCGGGGACTCACAAAGCTTGTTATGAGAAATATTGTATAATACTTCGATGGCAAAGTCAAAAAACCTATCCAAAACACAGGTTATTAGGGTCAACGAACCCCCCAGGATTGCGACATTGAATTTTGGAAAAAAGCCAGGAGTCTTCTCTGGTGGCCAGTCAGTAGGACCACGAACAAACGTGATTCTACCTCCAATAAGAATTACCCAAAACAAAGGAGGAGGAGGGAAGTAACATGGACAAGGTTACGTCCGTAATTGCCCGTGAGAGTAATGGAAACATACAAATTACTTTTACCATTCCTTTTGACATAATTCAAAAAGCTCAAGAGGAAAGCGTCACCGAAATAGCCAAGGATATTGAAATTCCCGGATTTCGGAAGGGAACAGCACCTATCAGTAAAGTCCGTGACCAAATTCCTCAAAACAAAATTATAGAACACTCGCTGGAGCACGTTCTGCCTCATGCTCTGACCGAAGTTATAACTACCCAAAAACTTAAGATCGCTATTTATCCCAAATTCGAGCTAATAAAAGCTGATGATAATGAAGCCTGGCAGATAAGGGGAGTTACCTGTGAACTTCCGGAGGTTGTTCTTGGAAATTATAAAAATATCGTTGCAGGCGCCATCAGGGCAGGTTCAATTGTAATTCCCGGCAAAGAAGAATCTCTATCCGCTGAAGCTTCACGGGACAAGAAGGAGCAATTTGTTGTTAAGTCTCTTCTGGAAAACATTAAGGTCAATATTCCCAACATTTTAATTGAGGAAGAGGCAGACAACAGACTTTCAAATCTCCTTTCCAGACTCGAAAAACTTGGCTTGGCTCTTGAAAATTACCTTACACAAGTAGGTAAAAAGCCCAAAGACCTTAGAGCCGAATACGCTACCCAGGCTAAAGAAGCAATCTCGCTGGACTTAATTCTTTCTAAAATCGCCGAAGCGGAGGATGTTAAAGTTGATCAAAAGGAGATCGATATGGCGCTAAAAATCGGCGATATTAAAGATACATCGGATGAAAGGAAACGCTTGATTGAATCAATTTTAAAAAGACGTAAGTCTCTGGACTTTTTGATTAATTTGAGGTAAACCCCCACACTAATACTTCAGACATTAACAATACGTTCGTACTTGAATTTTTATTGGTGTGGGGGTAAACTCGTGCCAAATGGCAGACAACAAAAAAGTAAAATCCGATACCGTAAAGAGGAACGTAATCGAATCTCTAAAGGATATTGGGAGTAGTTTTGGCAGTCAGGGAGCAGATCTTCTTAAAAGCACCTCCGAGGATTTTTTTAAGGAATTAATGGGCATTCCCAAACCGGAGATTAAACGTTCAGGAGAAATTGCTCCCGGGCAGTCCCTTCAGATGAATGAAGTTCTAAGCGGAAAGGAAGAGGAAAACAAAAAATTAAGAGCCCAGATATCTCTCGAACGAAATTTGTCTTCTGATGAAAAGCGGCTTTCTCAGGAAAAAATGCAGGAGCTTAGACTTCAACTGCAGGCTATAACTGTAGAAATCGGTAAACTTGCCGTAAGCACGGGCAATCTTGCCACCCAAGCCGAAATTGCAATGATAGAAGTTCCGGAAAATCCGGGTGTTTATCATGTAATCTTTTTTGAAAAGGTTTTAGAATTTTTACAGTCATTTAGAAAGAAAATTGACGAGGCCTCCGTCTGGCTCGGATCAACCAATAAACGTGCCGAGAAAAAAAATTACTGGTCAATGTATAAGAAGAAGGGCAGTTCCTTCCTTCTTTCCCCGGACCATTATAGTCAACGGTCTGCAGGCTAATTTAATCTATGACCGAAATAATCAGAATCCAATACGAAGCTAAAGTAATATCTCCAAACGGACTTTTAATTATGAGGGTTGAGGCGCCTACTCCCCAGACACTTGATGACGAATTGGGCGATAAATTATCCGAATTTACGCTTGAAGAGGGAGGAGATGTTCCGCACGAGTCCAAGGTCGATCTTTTTCAATTCAGAAAGGTTGGTCCTCTTAAAGTTGGTAGGAGTCTTTTAGAAAGTAAACCTTTATAGCCAGGCCTCTTCTTGGTATAATAGTACCTATTCGGACTCGTAGCTCAGCTGGTTAGAGCGTTGCATTGACATTGCAAAGGTCCCCCGTTCGATCCGGGGCGGGTCCACAAGTTCGGTGGTCGGGCACGGCGGGCGGTGTGAGCCACCAAATCCCACGGTTTTTTGAAGCCAAAACTTACCTTTTTATCGTTTAAAGTAATGTTCGAACCTGCTTTTTTGGCGAAATTCGCAATTTCAAATGGGTTTCCATCTATTAATGCTTTTCTGGCTGAATTTGCGGTCAAAATAAATTTTTTCATTTGTTCGAGCCAAACGGATGTACCTTCTCTAAATTTCTTAACACCTTACTCAATTTTTACTTTCTGATTTATTAATTCTTCTTGTTTCAATTTATATTGATTGGGTTTAATTAGTCCATTTAAATATCCGTCCAAAAGCTTCCCCAATTTTTCTTCAGAAACACTTCGCTTTAGTACAAGAGCGAAGTAAAAAAACAGGTTGCATCCAAAATCAAATTACTTTTCTAATGTGCTATAATTCAGCCACAATGCCAGAACTAAAGGCTGATCGTGAATTTGGTAGAGGTACATTTCTTGGAGACAAGGGTAGTGCCTTTTTCGGCAAACCACTTACAGATCAGGTTATGGAAATGGGTTGGTCACACGCGTGTCCGGTAGTTGACGATGTAACAAAAGAGTTTGGTCCAGAGTGGACACTTAAAAGATATGCTGAATGTAATTTTGTTTTTGGTTTAATAGTTGAATCGGCTAAAGACTTAAATCCTGAACTCCATAAACAACTTACAACCCCCGTAACAAGATTAGAAGGTGAAAAGCCTGGCAAAGAGTTTAATCCAAGTCTTATACCAGATAACTTCTATAAAGAAATGTCTCCTCTTTCTACACCTTGGGGTTATGCCTTGCCAAGAGTGATTATTGAGGAAATGGGTAGAGGTGAAAATAATAAAGATAGGACTCAAAAGAGAATCTTAAAATCACTTAGCCTTATTGATAAAGCCGTGAAGGGTTCAAAAACTCCCGACGAGCTTTTAGTTAAAATGGCAGAACAGGCTTCAAAACTTGATGTGAATCCAAAAGCAGTATTATCCCATGTTTTAGCCAATGGCATATTGGTTGAAGAAGGTTGTAAAACCATGTTTGATGATATAAAGCAAAGAATTAATAAATCAGCTCCTACTTTGAGGGAGGCATATGACTCTATGTCTACAGAAGAGCGACAATCTGAAGGAATAATAAACTTCTAGACACTTCACTATTGTGCAAGGCTAAAGTGCTATTGAACACAATTCTTATTCAAGTATAACATTTGTACTCATTCAGGTTTGCTGTCATCTTCAGGTGCTTCAAGACTTTTAACTTGCGGTAGAGCTGTACCAGCAATTAATTGCATTCCTCCATACATTCCTGAAATTCCTTTCAAAAGTCCATCAACCTGCATTTCCCTTTGCTTCCAAAGTTTTTCTGACAATACTCTTTCTTTGGTTACTTGACCTCGCATCTCCAAATATATCTCAACCATTCTTTCAACCTGTTGGATGAAATCGTGACTTGTCACAAAATCGTATAATTCTTCAGCTTTGCCCTGCTTGTTAAGCGTGATTGCTTTACCTTTTGCAACATCATATAAATTTTGCCTCAAGAGCTTTGCTAATGGTTCAGCAAAACCTGCTGTTGCAATCCAAACTCCGTTCCTTTCTCCGATTTCCTTTTTAAAGTCTTTTGGCAAAACTTCTGTAACGATCACTCCAAGCAAGGCTTTATCCCTTCTCATGTCTTCTTTTAGTTTTTTGACCCACTTTTCATCCCAAGTTTTACTTCTCTTCCGTTCCCAAAGAATCAACCCACATTCTGTCCCTCTTTGTGTTTTTACAATCTGCCGGATGTCGCCGCCAAGTTCACCTTTTTTGACTTCGGAAATTTCGTCCGTGGGGAACAACTCTCTTAGCACTCCTTCTAATTCCAATTCACCAACTTCACCTTGAGTTTGCATTGATCCTTGCTGTGAAGTACGTTTCAGGTCTTCAATCTGTTTAGTCATGTCGGAAATTTTCTTGTCTTTTTCAATGTCTTTACCATGGAATTCAGTAACGAGGCGATTGGTCGTAGCCTCCTCAACTTTTTTCCTTTCTTCGTCAACTATTCTTTGGGTTTCAAGTTCTACATTCTTTTCTCTATCTTCAAGTTTTCTTGTTTTTTCTCTAAGTTCTAATTCCTTTTCAGTAAAATCACTAATCTTTGCTTCTTTTTCTTGAAGTGTCTTTTTTAAATCCTGAACTTCTAAATTCTTTTCACTCTCAATTTCCGCACGAACTTCTTTCTCAATTTCTAACCGATTTTCTTCCTTAAGATGAGACATTAACCCTTCAGAAGCAGGAAACTCATGACCGCATTTTGGACATTTAATTGTGTTTTTCATGTTAGGCTTTCTAAAATTGTTTTTAACTCAGTAAGTTTATCATCTTTAATCTTGTTGTTAAAAAGGTGCCACATCACATTTAGTGGTTTTTTGTCCGGTCTATTGCTTGGTTTTGGTATACCTAGAAAAGATTCGAGATCTGGGTCGAAAGCGTACGTCGACTTAGAAAAAGTGTTCATATTCTTTTTTAAAAACTCGTTTACGATTTTTTGTATTTCATTATCATCTTTGTCATAAAGCACCGAATGAGAAATTCCAAATTTACTGAAAATGTTCATAAATCGATGAATATTAAATTTTCCCAATGAGTCTAAGCAATAAATATGTTTATTTTTCAATTCGTGCCATTCATTATTGAGTAAATAATCCAATAATACTTTTTCGCTAGCCCCCTCACATATAATCACGTGTTTGGAAAAAAATGCCGAAGATCTATCATAATCTAGCCATAAGGAAAATCTTAATGATTCTTCTTCCATCTTGATATTTAGGTCTTCATCTTCACTAGCTAGACCCTTTTCTTTAATAGCTTTTTGAATCCCACCTGACGTGGATTTGTTCAAAAGTAAGTCATAAAAAATTTTATAAAGGCCGGAATTGTTATCTAAAATGTCATCTAGGTCTTCCCGTGTAACAAAATAAATTTTACTAATTCCACATTGCCTGAAAACTCTTAATAACATTTTTAAATCGTTAATGTTTCTGCTAACAAAAATTGGTGAATGCGTCGAAATTAGAATCTGTTGTTGAGAATCTAAAGATACCTCTTTGAGACTAATGTTTAACACTTCTTGCTGTGAGGGATGAAGAAAAGCTTCTGGTTCCTCAAAAAGTATCAGATTGAAGTTTGGAGAAAATTCTTTCTTTGTTTCTTCTTTTTTGTCAACATATTTTGCGCTGAGGCGAATAAGTGTATAAATTAAATGTCTTTGTAAACCTTGACCAAACATATTTATATTTACTTTTTCTCCGCCCAATTGCTTATCTTCAATATAATGCGAAAGCAAATTCTTGATAATGTCATCACTGGAAATTGGGTTTATTTCAATACCAAAATCTATTCCCCATTGATCGATATTTTTATTAACATCACTTACAAGTTCCTTCATTGAAAATCCATCTTCTGAAGATTCGTTTTTAAAATCATTATTAAATTTATCAAAAGACGTTTGGAGATTTTCGAAGGATTTACTTGACTTTACAGCTTTACCCATTACAAAATCAATCATGTCCCTCAATGGCGAAGGGCCAGACATTTTAAAACTATCTTCTGTTTTGCTTAATTCAGGTATATATATTATCCTCCCAAGTTTTGCTTGAGAGATATTCTTTGCCCCATAAAATAAATTTACAGAAAGTTTTCCACTTTCATAAGCATATATATTACTTTGGCCTGATTTGACTAAATCTTTGACTGAAGATTGTAGAACTTTTCTAACTATCAATAGTTTATTGGTGGATTTATATTCTTCCTTTAAGTTTTTTTGTTCATTGTCGGTTGTTACAAATGTTATCTCGACCCAACTTTCGTTGTCATCAGTTTTGAATTTTGGGAAATCATTTTTCGTGTCATACTTAATTTCCTCGTAAAACACTCTTAGTGCAGATATTATGTTTGTTTTTCCAGCATTATTCTCTCCAACCAAAATACTATATTTTTGTAATGGAAAAGTTGTGTCTTTTATCGATCTAAAATTGTGAATCTCTATACTAAATATATACATAAATTTATGGCTAATTAAATCCAATGTTTTTATCGTACTTCTAAATTCTTCAAGATCAAATTATGATAATATAAAAAGATCATTGACAAGTCCTAATAAAGATACTTAAATAAGTATACACCAAATATAACCCGAAAAAGTTACTAAAAATGAATAAAAAAAGTTTAGCTTATAAAAATACTATTTCTAACTTCTACCTTGGTGATTGTGTGGATATTCTCAAAGACCTAAATGAGAACTCTGTTGATTTGATTGTTACATCACCCCCTTACTCAGATCAACGCAAAGGTACTTACGGAGGAATACATCCAGATAGTTATGTTGAATGGTTTTTACCAAAAAGCAAAGAGTTTTTTCGAGTGTTAAAGCCAACTGGCACTTTTATACTTAATATAAAAGAAAAAGTTGTTAATGGAGAAAGGCATACATACGTTTTGGATTTAATAAAGGAGATGAGAAATCAAGGCTGGCTTTGGACTGAAGAATTTATATGGCATAAGAAAAATTGCCATCCCGGGAAATGGCCAAATAGGTTCAGGGATTCTTGGGAAAGATTAATCCAGTTTAATAAAAGTAAAAATTTTAGCATGTACCAGGAAAATGTAATGGTACCGATCGGTGATTGGGCAAAAACAAGACTTAAAAATCTTAGCGAAACCGATAAAATTAGAGATAACTCAAAAGTTGGCAGTGGTTTTGGCAAAAATGTCTCAAAGTGGGTAGGAAAAGAGTTTGTCTACCCTACAAACGTATTACATCTTGCCACAGAAAGTTCTAACAAGAGTCATAGTGCTGCGTTTCCAACGAGCTTACCCTCTTGGTTTATAAAGCTATTTACTAAAGAAAACGACGTCGTTTTAGATCCTTTCTTGGGCAGTGGAACAACCGCAATTGCTTCGTCTTTACTTGGTCGAAACTCAATAGGTATAGAACTTTTGGACAGATATTTCGAAACAGCCTTGCAAAGATTCCAAGAAGAAACTAAAATCAACGGCGTAGTAAAAACTAAAGCTAAAACTAATGAAGAAGATATTATTGAAATTAGTCAACAATCCCTCTTATATGGATAAAATTTCTCAAGATGAACTTCAATCTTTTATATCTGAAAAAGTAATATCCCCGTTTTATAAAAAACGTTTTGATAAACTTGAGGAATTAACTCTTAATAAAATTTTAAAGAGAAAAAATCCTTATCTTTTCAAGGCAAAAAACATACAAACAGCTGAGGAGCTGGTCAAATATACTCTTGACGCTTTCTTGTCATCTCAAGAAGAAACGATCTTTGGAAACTTAATGGAAGAACTTGCCATTTTCGTTTGTGCTAAGGTTTTCAATGGATATAAAGCAGAGCAAGGAAAATTTAAGAGCATAGATTTAATTTTTAATCGAGATGGCAATACCTACATTGTAGGTATTAAATCTGGGCCTTATTGGGGAAATAAAGATCAAATTGATAAACTCAAAAACAATTTTAGAAAAGCGAGAGCTGTATTACAAAAGTATGGAGATGGCAATAAAGTAATCGCGGTAAATGGATGTATTTATGGAAAAGAACACAATCCATATAAAATTGACCGTGGTGACAGGAACAAAAGTTATTACAAACTTTGTGGTCAGGAGTTTTGGGAGTTTATATCCGGCGATGATAACTTTTATCAAAAGATAATTATTCCTATCGATAAAGAGGCAAAAAAGAGAGATGAAGTTTTCAAGGATGCCTATCATGCTAAAGTAAACGAGTTAACAAAAGATTTCTCCAAGAATTATTTAAATAAGGATAGTCGTATAGACTGGGAAAAGATAATCAATTTTGTCTCCAAAAAAGACTAAAAGCGCGGACGAATTACCTTTGTGTAATTCGTCAAAGTAGCGGGTAAGTAATGTTCGAGTGAACCTGCCTTTTTGGCAAAATTAGGAGAGAATAGAACGGCGAAAATTTTATGCTATGCGAAGCGAGGGGCGAGCGGTGAACACGCGAAGATTCAGACCTGCGACTTAAAAAATGTCCGAATTTTCCTGAAGTTACACCACCGATCACTTTACAAAAAGCCAGAAAAGTACCGCGAGAACAATGCGGTAAATTCCGAAGGCTGTAAGGTTATGTTTTTTGACATAGTTTATTAGGAACTTGATGGCCAGCATCGCAAAGAAGAAGGAAAAAATTGTACCCATAAATAACGTTAAAAAACCTCCTTGGGTAATCATGTGACGCGATTTGTAAATGTCCAGTCCGGTTGCGGCAAACATTGTAGGAACCGCCAAAAGAAAAGAAAACTCTGTTGCAGTTTTACGGTTCAATCCTGTTAAAAGTCCTCCGACTATGGTTGCAGCAGCTCTTGAAACACCCGGAATGACTGAAACAGATTGAAAAGTGCCGATGATCAGAGCCTGCCCATACGTTGGCTCAGTTGATTTGAGATTTGAGATTTGAGATTTGGATTTTTTTAATATTTTTTCGACAAAAATTATTGCTATACCTCCCCAAAAAAGGGCATTAAGAGTAATTGCACTGCTGCCAAGCAAAACCTCTTTAATAAGCGGGTAAAGAGTAAATCCTACTATGGCAGTCGGAATAAACGCCACAAACAACTTTTTGACAAGGTCAGACCCTGTCACCAACCTCTTAAAGTAAAGAACCACAACGGCCATAATTGCTCCAAGTTGGATTACAATTTCAAAAGTTTTGACAAAGTTTGTCTCAGTAATCCCCAAAAGTTTGCTCATAAGAATCATGTGGCCGGTAGAAGAAATAGGCAAAAACTCTGTAAGCCCTTCGGTTAAAGAAAGTAAAAAGACATGGATTAAGTTCATAATTTGATGTTATAATCATAGATCGTACGGGCCCGTCGTTCAATGGTAAGCCAAAGCTTGCCATTTTTACTGAGGCCCAACTAATTGGGCCCGTCGTTCAATGGTAGGACATGTGGCTGGCAGTCACAGGACGGGAGTTCGATTCTCCCTGGGTCCACCCAAAGGTTTGCTTAACGGCTTCATTTGGAGTAAAATATCCTATAACAGTATTCTGAATTTATGGACATTAGAAATGTTGCTATTATTGCTCACGTTGACCACGGTAAAACTACCTTGGTGGACGCTCTTTTGCGTCAAAGTCATACTGAGATGAAAAAGGAAATCTCTGAACAAGAAGCTATCTTGGATAGTAACGATTTGGAACGGGAACGCGGCATTACAATTTTTAGTAAAAATGCTTCAGTAATGTACAAAGGTACAAAAATTAATATTATAGATACTCCCGGTCATGCCGACTTTGGCGGAGAAGTAGAACGCGTTCTTTCCATGGCAGATGGCGCACTTTTATTAGTTGATGCCAAAGAAGGCCCAATGCCGCAAACAAGATTTGTCCTAAAGCACGCTCTCAAAATGGGTCTAAAAATTATCGTCATTGTAAATAAAATTGACAAAACCGGAGCAAGGTCAAAATGGGTGGAGGGCAAAACATTCGATTTGTTTGTAGAGCTTGGAGCAAGCGAAGATGTGGCATTTTTCCCTACTATTTACTCTTCAGGAAGAGACGGCCTGGCAGGTCTTGAACCGGATCTTTCAACAATGAAAGACATTACTCCGGTATTTGAAGAAATCATAAATTATATTCCGGCCCCAGACGCAGACCCTGAAAAACCGCTTCAAATGTTAATCAGCAATATTGGCAAGGACAACCATAAAGGCAGAATTGCAATTGGGAGAATCAAAAACGGAAAAATGAATGCAAACTCTGATGTTATACACATCAATCGCGACGGAGTGCAAAAGAAAGGAAGAATTACATCTATTTCGACGTTTGTCGGCCTTACAAAGCAGGAGGAAAAAGAAGCGGTTGCCGGGGATATTATTGCAGTTACAGGAATTTTGGATGCCACGATCGGAGAAACCATTGCTGACGTTAATAATCCAATGGCGCTTCCTATTATTTCAATTGAGGAACCAACAGTCAAAATGGTTTTTATGGTTAATAATTCACCATTTGGGGGGAAAGAAGGAGATTTCAAAACTTCAAGCCAAATTAAAGAAAGACTATATAAAGAATTAGATACCGATGTGGCTTTAAAGGTTTATGACAACAAGGATGGAACATGGACAGTTTGCGGAAGGGGAGAGTTGCACTTGGCAATTTTAATCGAAAGAATGAGAAGGGAAGGTTATGAATTTGCAGTATCCCAACCATATGTCATCACAAAAACTGTTGATGGAAAAACCTTGACTCCATTTGAAAAGGTATATATAGACGTACCGGAAGAACACTCAGGTATTGTTATCCAACACATGGGAATAAGACACGCAAAAATGGATGATTTGTTTAAAAATAAAGATGGCATGGTAACCTTGGAATTCACAGTTTCCACAAAAGAACTTATAGGTTTCAGGGGCGAACTGATAACCGACACGAAAGGCATGGGAGTTATGAATACTGAGTTTTTTGATTACCTTCCGGATGACGGTTTTGAAAGAAAAAGAGAAAGAGGCTCAATGATTGCTCACGAAACAGGAGAAACAAGACTCTATGGTTTGGTAAATGTTCAGGATCAAGGACAACTTTTTGTAGGCCCCGCAGTTAAGGTTTATAAAGGTCAGGTTGTCGGACAAAGTTCAAGAGCTGGGGATATGAGTGTTAATGTCTGCAAAGAAAAACAGCTTTCTAATATGCGTTCAAAGGGAGACGGCTCGGCAGAGCATTTCAACTCTCCAAGAGAAATGGGTCTTGATGATGCGCTGGAATATATTGATGATACAGAACTGGTTGAAATAACTCCAAAAAGTATTAGAATACGAAAGGCCATTCTTGACGAAATCCAGGCCAGGAAACAAGCAAAATTATCAAAAAACAAGTGAAAAGAACACTGGTTTGCGGAGCGGGCGGGTTTATCGGAGTTTATTTGGTCCGCCAACTTAAAAAGGAGGGTTACTTTGTACGCGGGGCCGATATCAAAAAACCCGACTTCAGTAAAACCGGCGCCGATGAGTTTTTACTTTTAGATCTTCGTGAAAGAAAAAACTGTCAAAAAGCGCTCAAAATCAGAGGAGGTTTTGATGAGGTTTACCAACTTGCAGCAGACCGGGGTGGGGCAGGCTACATGGTTCCCAAAGAAACCGAAATGATGTACGGTAACGTTCTTATTAATGCCTACATGGTTGATGAAGCAGTTAAAGCCAAGGTTAAAAAATATTTTTATTCCTCCTCGGTATGTGTTTATAAAGATATGCAAGTCGGATCAAAAATAATTAAGGAGGATGATGTTTACCCTGCGTTTCCGGAGAATGAGTATGGCTGGGAGAAACTCTATTCCGAAAGGTTGCTTCTCGCATATGCCCGTAAATACGGCCATGGCCACCCTGCTGGGATTAAAGTTCGCATTGCCCGTTTCCATACAACTTTTGGACCAGAAGGCACTTGGGAAGGACTAAAACCAAAAGCGGCAGATGATCTTTGCAGAAAAGCTGCTCTGGCAAAAAACCCGGGGTTTCTTGAAGTGTGGGGGAACGGGAAAAGTGTCCGCTGTTTTACTTATATTGACGATTTGATTGCAGGCATTAGAGACCTTGTCAAATCAAATATCGATACCCCAACAAATATCGGCAGCAATGAATATGTAACGGTGAATGAATTAGCCGAGAATGTAATTGCAGCCTCGGGTAAAAACTTGAAGATAAAACGGGTGGATGGCCCAAGGGGGGTTCACTCAAGAAATTTTAGTAATGCCAAAATCCGCTCAACCGGATGGAAGCCAAAGTGGAAACTTGCCGACGCCATTAAAATTCACTACGACTGGGTAAAAGCTCAGGTTGATATGAAATACGGGAAAAAGCTATAATCTCCTTAATGGATAATCTTCGTCATTCTTGCGCACATCTTTTGGCTGCTGCCGTGATGGAACTGTGGCCGGAAACTAAACGCACGATCGGTCCGGCTATTGAGAATGGTTTTTACTACGACTTCGACTTCGGCGCGGTAAAAATTTCCGAAGAGAATTTTCCCAAAATTGAAGCTAAAATGCATGAGTTGGTTAAATCCTGGAATGAGTTTGAAAAAAGTGAAGTTACCCAAAAAGTGGCTAAAGAAGCCTACAAAGGCAACGAATACAAACTTGAATTAATCGAGGAGTTTTCCAAAGAAGAACAAAAACTTACTTTTTATAAATCAGGGAATTATTCGGACCTCTGCAGGGGAGGGCATATAGAAAAACCCTCGGAAGAACTTAAGCACTTCAAACTTTTGTCGATTGCGGGAGCATACTGGAGAGGCAGCGAGAAAAATAAAATGCTCACCCGCATCTACGGAACGGTTTTCCCGACACAAAAAGAGTTGGATGAATACCTCAAGATACGAGAGGAGGCAGAAAAAAGGAATCATAAGAAAATAGGCCGCGAACTCGGACTTTTTATGTTCCATGAAACGGCTCCCGGTATGGCATATTGGCTTCCAAAAGGAGTGAAACTCTATCTTGAACTTGTTAATTTTTGGCGTAAGGAACACGAAAAATACAATTACCAGGAAATTGTTTCCCCATTAATAAACAAAAAAGAACTTTACGAGACCTCCGGCCATTGGGATCATTACAAGGAGAATATGTTTATATCAGAAACTGAAGAAAAAGAAGTTTATGCTCTAAAACCGATGAATTGCCCCAATGCTATGGTAGTATTCGGATCGGATACCAGATCATATCGTGACTTACCGCTAAAGCTTTCCGATACGGATACTTTACATAGATACGAAAAATCAGGAACACTGAACGGGCTCCTTAGAATTAGGGAATTCAGACAGGACGACGCTCACATATTTATTTCGGAAGATCAAATCGAGGAACAATACAAGGAACTGTTTGAAATTGTTGAAAGATTTTATTCTGTTTTTGGCCTCAAATATAGTTATCGGTTGGGGACCATACCCGAAAAATACATGGGGGACAAAAAAGTTTGGGATAAGGCCGAAAATGTTCTTAAGGGTATCCTTGAAAAATCGGGGAAAGAGTTTACTGTATTGGAGGGCGATGGGGCTTTTTACGGACCGAAGATTGATATTTTAATGAAAGATTCATTAGGCCGCGATTGGCAGATGGGGACATTGCAACTAGATTTCCAAATTCCGGCTAGATTTGGGTTGAAATATTCCGCACAAGACGGAACACAAAAAACGCCCGTGGTTATTCACAGAGTGGTTTATGGGTCACTCGAAAGGTTCATCGGAATTATTATCGAGCACTTTGGCGGTAATTTCCCAACTTGGTTGACTCCCATTCAAGTTAAAATTCTACCAATCGCAGAACGCCATATGCCATATGCTTTAAGCGTTACGCAAGAACTTAAAAACAAAAATATTCGAGTAGAACTAGATGAGAGATCAGAAACACTTGGAAATAAAATCAGAAACGCGCAGAATGAAAAGGTTCCTTATATGTTAGTTTTGGGTGACAAAGAAATTGAAAACAATGAAGTTTCTATTAGAAACAGGGCGGGAGAGAATTCCACGATGCAATTATCTAAATTTACAGAAAATATTAAAAAGGAAATTGAGAAAAAGAAATTGAATTAAATGCAAGTAGATTTTGTTAGATTCAAAGCAAGTGATAATGTTGAGCTTCGTGGGTGGTTAAGCAATGAAAATAGTGATATCGCAGCAATTCATATACATGGCATGTCTGGAAATGGATATGAGAATTACTTCTTAGACAATCTAAGAGAAATGTTTAGTAAAAATAATATTTCATTATTTACAATTGATACAAGGGGTAGTGGAATAATGAATTCCTTTTGGAAAGATGGAGAAGGAAATAATTGGGGGGAGGGAACTCAATTAGGAGGTAGCTGTTTTGAACTTTTTGAAGAAAGTGAATTTGATATTCAGGGTGCAATTGACCATCTAAAGACAATTGGTAAAACCAAATTCATTTTAATGGGTCACTCATTGGGTGGTAGTAAAGTTGTTAATTTTTTAGTATCTAAAAACCATTCAGAAGTAATTGGAGCCATACTTCTTGCTCCTACTGATATGGTGGGCTGGGCAAATACTGATCCAAACAACCAATCTTATTTACAAAAAGCTAAAGATTTAGCAGCTAAAGGAGAAAGAGAAGAACTTGTAGGCGCAAAGTGTTGGCTTGATGAGACCCCACTTTTTGCCCAAACATATCCAACCATTTGTGAATCAGGAAAAGCGGTCGACATTTATGGAGGAAATGAAGCCCCGCTTGGAAAAGTTGAAACGCCATTGTTAATTGCCTATGGAGATATTGATATTGGAATAACAAAAATAGACGGTTCAATGGATAATTGGTTGAAAAGAGTAAACAAAATCAAAAATAAAAATACTCAAATTTCGATTGTTAAAAATGCCTCACATAGTTTTAAGGGTTATGAAAGCAAGCTTGCAACATCGGTAGAAAAATTCTTAACAGAGACTCTTAAAAAGGAGAAATAGTCCATTTGAAGTCGATCTTGATAAAAGCTTATATTTTAGCTACAATTCACATAACTTAAGCAAGTTGGCAAAACAGAAACTTTTTTGGCGGACAGATTATCAGATTAGGGCTCCCGAGCTTCGCATCATAGCGACCGACGGTAAACTAATCGGAGTATTAAAGAAAGAGGAGGCTATTGCCAAAGCCAAGAAAGAAGGGTTGACCTTAGTCGAAATTGCTCCGAATGCCGTGCCGCCCGTTGCCAAAATAGTAGATTTCGGTAAATTTAGATACGCGGAGGAGAAAAAAGTCAGGGAGCAGACTAAGAAAGTCAAGGGCGGGGAAGTCAAGGAAATCAGATTTTCGCCGTTTATAGCCGAAAACGACTTTAAAACAAGGATTGAACGGATCAAAGAGTTCTTTGCGGATAAGAACAAGGTTAGGGTAGTGGTAGTTTTTAAGGGTCCGCAAATGAGAGTTAAGAATACAGGATATAAGGTAATTGAAAAAATAATAGCCGAATTTGGAGACACGGTGGCAATAGACATGCCTCCCAAATTCTTAGGAAAACATTTAATAACGGTGATATCGCAGACCGCGAAAAAGAAGACTATAGTGGTGAGTGAGTCAAACGAGTCGAACCATGCCAAAACTGAAAACAAGGAAATCACTGACAAATAGACTAAAAATTACCAAAAATGGTAAGGTTATGCGTCGCCAAAGTTTTAGGCGCCACTTGAAGGCCGGAAAAACGGCAAAAAGGCTTAGGAATCTAAAAAAGACAATTGAGTTAACCGGCTTTTACGCCAAGAAAATTCACAAAGCAACAGGAAGATAGATATTGGATAATGGATATTAGATACTAGAAAAAACAAAATGAGAGTAAAAAGCATTTCAGCAAGGAGACATCGAAAGATATTAAAACAGGCAAAGGGCTTCAGACAAGCCAGGCATTCCAGGATTCAAACCGCCAAGGAGGCGGTGCTTCATGCCGGCGCTTACGCTTTTGCGGGACGAAAACTTAAAAAGAGAGATTTGAGGAGCCTTTGGATTGCAAGGGTTAATGCAGGAGTTAGGCTTGAAGGAGTTTCTTATTCTAAATTCATTGCAGGACTCAAAAAAGAAAAAATCGAAATAGACCGTAAAATTCTTTCAAGCCTGGCCATCGAGGATCCTGAAACGTTTAAAAAAATCGTCAAAGAAGCCGGATTTAGCTTTACTAATCCCAAGTAGGGGTAGTATAGCAACTTTAGAACTACCCCGCAGCTGCGGGGTTTTTGTTGTAAACAAAGTTTGGCACTAAATCCTGGCGAATTTATTGTAAAATTATCTAATGCAGGAGGAAATAATCAATACCAAAAATCAAGCCATTGCCCAAATCACTTCTGTTGCGGATGTAAAAGAACTCGAGGAAATCCGCGCATCTTACCTTGGCAGAAACGGAAAGTTTACGCTTCTTGTGAAGAAAATTAAGGAAGTGCCGCAGGAGAACCGAAAGAAGTTCGGCATTAGTCTAAACGAAAGTAAAATTACCATAGAAAGACTTTTATCCGACAAAAAGCACGCGCTTATCAAAAGTCTAACCGAAAAAAGAGAGTGGTTTGATTTAAGTCTACCCGGAATTAAACCTGAGGTAGGACATCTTCACCCTTTAACCAAAGTCCTATCCGATGTTAAAAAAGTTTTTAATTATTTGGGCTATCAAGTTGCAGACGGGCCGGAAATCGAAACCGATTATTATAATTTTGAAGCCTTAAATATTCCCAAAGATCACCCCTCGCGTGATACCCAAATGACTTTTTATTTAGAAAATGGTCAAATTCTCCGCACCCAAACCTCTGCGATGCAGGGAAGGGTGATGGAAAAAATGAAACCACCTTTTAGGGTTTTGGCGCCGGGCAGAAACTTTCGATACGAACAAGTTGACGCATCACACGGATTTGAATTCTGGCAAGTTGAAGGATTTGTGGTTGATAAGGATGTTCATTTGACTGATTTGTTCGGCACGATAGATTATGTTTTAAAAGAACTGTTTGGCAAGGAAGTCAAACTCCGTTTTGCCACTACCAACTTCCCATTTGTTGAGCCGGGAGTAGATACATATATGAGTTGTACCATTTGCGGGGGCAAGGGCTGCTCGTTCTGTAAAAATTCCGGTTGGAGTGAAATCATGCCGGCGGGAATGATTCATCCGAATGTCCTAAAAACTGCCGGAATTGACACCAAAAAATGGAACGGTTTTGCTTTTGCCATCGGACTTTCTAGAATAGTAAATTTACGTTATCAAATCAAAGACTTAAGAACTCTGACAACGCCTGATCTAAGAATTTTAAATCAGTTTTAAAAATATGCTAATTCCAATAAGTTGGCTTAAAGACTTTGTAGAAATTAAATTACCACTAAAGGATTTGATGTGGAAAATGACTGAAGCAGGCTTAACTTGTGAATCATACAAGAAAGTCGGAAGCGAGACTATTCTTGATGTTGAAATAACTTCTAATCGGCCCGATTGGATGAGCATTATCGGAGTTGCGCGCGAGACTGCTGCAATCCAAGGATTAAAACTAAAAAAGGGTAAGGAAATTAACCTACCCAAAAAATCTGCCAACTTTCCTCTTGATTTGGTTCCGAATTTCAACCTCTTTGAAAGATGGACGGGTATAGTTATAAAAGACGTTAAAATAAAACCTTCACCAAAATGGATTCAGGAAAGAATAAAGTTAATGGGCCATTCACCAATAAATAACGTGATAGATATTACCAACTATGTTATGTATGAATTGGGAATCCCAATGCATGCATTTGATTATGACGATATTTTCGGTCAAATAATGACTCCGGAGTTGGCAAAAGGCGGCGAAGACTTTACTTCGGTTGACAACCTAAACTATAAACTTCCGAAAGACGCAATTATTATCAGAGATGCCGAAAGAATTATTGACTTGGCCGGAATCAAGGGAGGGTTAAACTCGGGAATCAAAGACACTACCAAAAATATATTCCTGCATGTAACCATTAATAATCCCGTTCTTGTACGAAGAGCATCCCAAGCGCTGGGCTTAAGAAGCGAAGCATCTGCAATTTACGAAAGGGGGCCTGACAAGGGTGGTGTAACGGATTCAATCAAGAGAGCGGTTAGTTTAGTTCTTGAGTTGGCAGGAGGGGAAATTGCGTCGGAGCTCATGGACTTAAAGAAAGAAAAGTTTGAACCCTGGAAATTGACTCTAACTTTTGACAGACTAGACCAAATTCTCGGAATTACAATAGACGCCAAGGAAGTTTTACAAATATTAACAAGGTTAAATTTAACTCCAAAAAAATCAGGGAAGGCGGTTGACTGCATAATTCCCACCTACAGGGCCGATCTTAAAATCGAAGAGGATTTAATTGAGGAAGTTGCCAGAATCTACGGATATAACAAGTTTCCAAAAACCCTACCGGTAGGACAAGTAACGGCCACAAAAATTCCTTACCACTTCGATGACGGCTTTATTTTAAATCTTAAAAATCTAATGGCTTCCTCCGGGTTTTCGGAGGTGATGACGTTATCGCTTGTATCCTCCCAAGCATTGGACATGTTTGAGATTAAGAAGGAAAATTGCGTAAAGATTACCAACCCCATAAGTCTTGACTATGAATATATGCGCCCAAGCCTTATTCTCGGTCTTGTTACGGGAACCAAGATGAATAAGAGGGAGTGTGTAAAACTTTTTGAGATTGATAAAACATTTCCCGGTGAAAGCTACAAGATTTCGGGAATTACAAAAGGAATTTCGTTCAGAGAGTTTAAGGGAACAGTTGATCTCATTTTTGAAAAATTGAATCTAAAAGCGCCTGAAATAGAATTCGATTCAGATAAACCGTATTTCCATCCGTCAAAAGCCGGAGCCGTAAAAATTAATGGTAATCTAATCGGAGAATTCGGGGAAATTTCCCCAAAAATTTTAAACGGACTTGACATAAAAGGAGATATTTTTGCATTTGAGTTTGATATTGCATCATTGCAAAAACATAAACGTGTAAGAAATTTCAAAATTGTTCCCGAAAACCCTCCACAGGTTGAAGACATTACCCTGACTTTTCCCCAAAAAACCAGAATCGGCGACGTTTTGGCACTAATCACCAATCACCATTCACTAATCACAAAAACGGAACTAAAAGACATTTTTAAAGATTCATACACTTTCAGAATTTGGTACCAAGATCCAAAAAAAACTTTGACAAATCAGGAAGTAGAAGAAATAAGAAAAAGTATTCTTCAGAAAATTAAGGAAAAGTTTGGAGGACAAATCAAAGAATGAGGCTCACGGCGCCGGACTTGGTGTCGCATCCCACGCCGTATTTACCCCAACAGTAATTGTTTTATCCGACTCCTTTCCTGCCGAATCTTTTGCCACGGCACGGATGGTATGCACTCCGGTAGGTAGGGTCGAGGAATCAGTCTGAAACTCATACGG
Organism: uncultured Gammaproteobacteria bacterium; assembly: GCA_964500695.1. Classification (GTDB taxonomy): domain Bacteria; phylum Patescibacteriota; class Microgenomatia; order UBA8517; family UBA8517; genus CAZCNT01. Next base: position 19,286 of record CAZCNT010000012.1, read on the forward strand.
TACAGACGAATAACTCCTTACTTTCGTTCCATCAATGTAAAGATCGGCGGAGGTGATATTATTTGTCGAATCCGCAGTAAATTTGATTGTAATATTACTCTCAACAGTTGACTGGTCGGATGGGGAAGTAAATTGGACACTAATCGGATTTCCGCTGCCGCAATATTCGCTCGGAGAGTGATATTTTGAATCCCCCTGACCGCTTAACCAATTATCTATCCCTTCCTGCCACCTGTTGGGTCCACCCGCGGCAGCCGTCGGGTCTGACTCCTTAAAAATAAAGAATTCCTTACTGTCATAGTCTCCGGAAGATACCTGACCGGGTAGGGCTAGTTTGCCGTCACTTTTACAAAGCTTAAGCATGACATGGACAGAATCAATTGCCGGTTCCGTACCTTTTATAAAATACTCAGACCGAGTGGGGAAGCCGTCGTGGGCCGTATAACCGGAAACCACATCAACATCCTGCCGGACAACATTCCCGGGTACTGTGAATGTTACGCTTGGCTTCCCTTTAAGTGCCTCCTGAACAATTTTTCTCCAAATCGGAGACGCCCCGCTTGCTCCCGAGGCAACGTTAAGCATCGGAGTATTATCATTATTCCCAACCCAAACCCCGACCATGGCGTTACCATTTCCTCCTATGGTCCAGTTATCCCTTTTGTCGTTTGTCGTTCCGGTTTTGGCCATAACGTTTGGTATGTTTAGATGAGAATTGGATCCAAAAACATCACTCCTTGCATTATTGTCAGAAAGAATACTGCTAATCAAAAATGCCGCCTCTTCCGTCAAAACTCTCTTACCCTTTTGCGGTGTATTGTCTTCCAAAACTTTTCCGTTTACATCGGTGACTTTTAATATCGAGACCGGGTCAATTCTGAATCCCTTATTCACAAAGGCAGAGAATGCATCGGTTATGTCAATTAGCTTTATCTCTCCTCCTCCAAGAGTTAGGGATAAGCCTACGCGGTTTAGAGTTTCGGTAGTGGGGGGGAGAGTGGTTATCCCCAAATCTGTTGCCGTTGAAAGCACATCTCTTACCCCGACTTTAGCCAGCATTTTAACGGCGGCTATATTAATTGAGTTTGCAAGGGCGAAACGCACTTGAATCGGTCCTCTATATTTTCCGTCATAATTAACGGGCTTATACTCCGGTAGACTTTCCCCTCCGGGAAAAGTCGTGGAAACATCCATGAGGAGTGTGGAAGCGGTATAGCCCTCCTTAAAAGCAGTAACGTAGGTAAAAGGTTTAAAAGAGCTTCCGGGCTGTCTGAGAGCAGTGGTTACATTGACCTGTCCGTCATAATCCTGCGCACTAAAATCTTTGGATCCGACCATGGCAAGTATTTCTCCCGTCTCGGGATTAAGTACGACCGCAGCCCCGTTTGTTATATGCTGTTTTTCGACTTTTGCAATTTCCTCGCTGACTACTGCTTGGGCTTTTTCCTGAAGATCAAGGTCCAAGGTTGTCGTAACCGTCAATCCCCCTTGTTCAACAGAAGAAACGCCGTACCTTTCCTCAAGAATTTTTTGTACATACTGGACAAAATGGGGAGCCTTAAAGTTCCCTCCCCGCGGTTGAAATACTACACTGTCAAGCTGGCCGGTTGCCTGTTTTTCCTGGTCTTTAGTAATAAATCCATCCTCTCTCATTCTTCTTAAAACATCCTTAGCCCGAGTGATATAGGCCTTGGGGGTTGAAGAGTAAGGTGAATATTTTGAAGGGCTTTGAGGAAGTCCGGCTAAAATTGCGCTTTCAACTAAATTAAGATCCGCCACTTTTTTGCCAAAATAGGTCTCACTGGCAACTTCGACCCCCCACGAGGTTCCTCCGTAAGGCGATTCATTAAGATACATCTGCAGAATTTGGTCTTTTGTATACTTTCTCTCGATTTGAACCGCCAACACAAATTCCTTAATTTTTCGAACGACAGTTCTGTCATTTGTCAAAAGAACATTCTTAACAAGTTGTTGGGTCAGGGTAGACCCTCCCGCTACCCGACCTTTCGTAAAAATTCTAAAAAATCCTCTTACAATCCCTACAGGGTCAATTCCCGAATGTTTATAGAAATTTTTATCTTCAATGGAAATCGTGGCTTGACGCAAATACAAAGGCATTTCCTTTAGGTCTACAGGTGTCCGGTTTTGCTTTGAATATACGTCGTAAAGAGCATTACCGTTCCGGTCTAATATTTTGGTGGAGAATCCTTGGGTTCTGACAATTTTATCGGGTGAGGGAAGTTTAAAAGCCAAAAGGGGGAGAACAAAGAAAAGAAAGACAAAAAAGCCGATAGCGCCAAAAAAGGCAAATCTGGCGAGCCTTACCACCTTACGGCTTCTTACAACCGACTTTCTATAAAATCTTCTATCCCTCCACATCTTTGATACATTCTAGCAAATTGCGGTGTAGTTGACTATAATTTGGTTATGGACAAAATAGAAGAAGTTTTAACAAGAGGTGTAGCTCAGGTTTTGCCTGATAAAAAAGGTCTGGCCGATTTGATGGCCAAAAAGAAGATTAGGCTTTACCAGGGTTTTGATCCTTCCATGCCGTCTCTTCACTTGGGTAACTTTGTCGGCTTAATGAAACTTCGCCAGTTTCAAAAACTGGGCCATGAAGTGATTTTTTTGGTAGGAGACTTTACCGGCATGATAGGGGATCCGACTGATAAACTTGCCGCCAGAAAAAAACTATCCCGCGAGCAGGTTTTGGAAAATGCTAAAGCCTGGAGGGAGCAAGCAGGCAAGGTTTTAGATTTTGGCGGGAAAAATCCGGCAAAAATAATGTTTAACTCAGAGTGGACAGATAAACTTACTCAAAAAGATTTAATCGAGATAACTTCCAAACTAACATATCAGCAGTTAATCGAAAGGGATATGTATCAGGAAAGGATTAAGTCGGGAAATGCGATTTATCTTCATGAACTCCTTTATCCGGTTTACCAAGGGTATGATTCTGTCGCAATGGATGTGGACCTGGAAATAGGCGGAAGCGATCAGGTTTTCAACATGCTCGTCGGTCGGAATTTAATGAAAGCAATCAAGGGCAAAGAAAAGTTTGTTCTATCAACAAAGCTTTTAGTAGATAAAGAAGGGAATAAAGTGGGTAAGACTACCGGCAACGCGTTATTCCTCGATTCAACACCGGAAAGTTTTTACGCAGGGGTTCTGTCATTTCCCGATGAAACAATCGAATTAGGCTTTGAGCTTTTAACCGAAGTTCCGTTGGATGGAATTGCAGAAAAAGTAAAGGCAAGCCCAATGCTGGAAAAGAAAAGGCTTGCTTTTGAAATTGTAAAACTACTTTGGGGTGAAGAAAGCGCAAAGAAAGCCGAAAAATCCTTTGAACAAACTTTTCAGGAACATTCCCCGGAATTTAACATTAAAGTTAAGGCAGAGGACACCTTGATCAAAACCATTATTCCCTTTACCAATCGTCAAAGTGCAAGCGCCGCCAAAGAACTTATTAAACAAGGGGCAGTGGACGTTAACGGCAAAAAAGCGGCAGACGGATCAGTTAAACTTAGCGTCGGAGACGAAATAAAAGTCGGTGAACGAACTTTTTTGAAAGCAAAATGATATCTAAAAAAGGTAAGAAAATATTTGTGATAGTCATAGTAATTTCTTCTATATCGCTTCTTCTCGGAGCAGTGCTTCCATATCTCCTATACGCGAGGTAAGATGGCTCATGGATTTAAATTCTCCTGTTTCTGATCTCCCCAAAATCGGTCCGTTTTTTGCTCGGAAGTTTGAAAAACTGAGGATAAAAACTATCGAAAATTTGTTTTACCATGTTCCTTCCCGATACCTCGACTACTCTCTCGTTACAACCATCAATCGACTCCGTCCCGATGAAACCGCCACCATTCACGCCAAAATTATATCTATTAAAAACATTTACTCCAAAAGGGGAATTAAAATGCAGATCGGTTCGGTTGAGGACACAACAGGGAAAATCACCGTCGTTTGGTTTAATCAGCCTTTTTTAATTAAAACTTTATATCCGGATAGACTCGTTTCTCTATCCGGAAAAGTAGGTTTTTTTTCTAGAAAGCTTTGTCTGACATCCCCCGATTACGAAATACTCGATGAGGAGAAAGAAACCGTCCACACGGGTCGGCTTGTACCTATTTACCCCGAAACCATGGGCCTTTCTTCTAAATGGATCCGTACCAAAATTCGCGACGCCTACGCCAACATTTCGATCGAAGACTTTTTGCCAAACGATGTCTTATCAGGGTCGGACCTTGTCAGTCTGAAGGAGGCAATACGGGAGGTTCACTTTCCAAAAGATTTGAAAGAGGCGGAGGAAGGGAGAAGGCGACTGGCCTTTAACGAGCTTCTTAATTTGCAGCTAAAAAGCGAATACCGGAAACTTAACTGGCATAAAAACAAAGTCGCCAACAAACTAAAAATAGACGATATATCGATATATCGATTTATTAATAATTTGCCATATAAATTAACCGATTCACAAACAAAAACTGCCGACGAAATTCTCAAAGATATGGCGCTC
>CAZCNT010000013.1:0-4864 GCA_964500695.1 uncultured Gammaproteobacteria bacterium
ATTTCAAGCGACTCTTTTGGATAACTGCATTTTGCCTTGATACCGGCGTCTTCCAGATCAAGTTCGAGTAGCGAGGCGCAACTTGCACAATCTAAACCTTTAATTTTATAAATTTTCTTTTGCATAAAATTTCTAAAACAAACTCTAAACTCTAAACACTAAATTCTAACTAAATATAAAATTCAAAATTAGAATTTAGAAATTAGGATTTTATATTTGTTCATTCAACAACGTTGAATGAACCGGAGTACATTCCCATACTACATGTATAGGTTAAATTTCCTAATTTAGTGGGTGTAAACTCAATTTCTTCAATTCCTGTTCCCGGTAGAATTTTAAAATAATTCAAGTCGGGTATTGTAAACGCCCTGGCGCAGCTGGTGACATTTGAAGTTTTAAGTACCAGTTTAACCGGAACCCCGAGCTTTAGAGTATTAACATCTGCTTTATAACCACGATTAGTTATTTCTATATTTACTACATCTCCGATTTTTGAAGTTTGGCCGGTATTAAAAATAACAGCATAATAATTTTGCAAGGCATGAACCGAACCCCTAAGAATTTGACCGCTATTTATTGAAAGAATTCCAATCACAAATATAAAGGCAGCTGCAATATAGTTGAAAGCTTTCTTTTTAAAAAGTTCTCCCGAAGCGATTCCTATGGCAAAAAAGATGGGGGATGTACCCAATACAAAAGCAAACATGATCCCTGCTCCCCAAAAAGGGTTTGAAGTTCCTATCGCGTATAGCATCATAGCCTGAGTTACTCCGCAGGGGATAAGAACCGTCATGAATCCCAAAAAAGCCGGAGTAAAGAAAGATTTTACCTGTGCCTGATTTCTCATTAGTCTCAAAACAAATTTAGGAGGTTGAATTACAAAATATCGGAACAGGGGATGAATATTTATAAGTCTTCCGGCCGTGGCTATCATGAATAACCCAATTACTATTTGGAATATTCCTTGGATTTTGGGAGAGATGTTCAAATTGGAACCGAGAAACCCAAGTAAAAAGCCGAGCAGGGTATAAGCAATAAGTTTTGCTCCAAGAAAAATCAGAGTTGAACGTTTTTTGTTTTCCTCGGTTAACGCAGAGGCTAAAAGCCCGCCTTGGACAGCAAAACAGGAGATCCCTCCTGTTGTTAAACCCGTTATGAAAGCCAGCCAAAGATTTCCCATCGGTATACTTTAGCACCCAATTTTAGGAATTTATAGAAGATGAATCTAAACATGGTATTGACATGGCCCCCCCCGGGGGGGTAGGATAGCTTGCATGTCAAATCGTAACCAATTTAAAACTGAGGCGGTTAATAGACTTAAAATTGCCCAGGGACATCTTAAAAAAGTGGAAGAGATGCTAAAAGGTGATGAATATTGTCTTAATGTTATCCATCAGAATAGGGCGGTCCAGGCAGCTTTAAAAAAAGTTGACGAGATTGTGCTTCACGGGCATCTCCATACATGTGTACTAAAGGATTTACATGGTGAAAATTCTGAAAAAATGGTTGAGGAGATAGTTGATCTTTTTAAGAAATCATAATTTTATGAAAGGGAAAGTTATTTTAATTTTACTGACATTGGGAGTGGTGATTGGCGGCGTTTTAATTTTCGCTAAAAACAAAAATTCAATTCCAGATTCTGATCTAGCTCAAATAAAATTTGAGGAAGTATTGGTTTCTCCCGAGTCGTACGATGTTGGGAAAATGATAATGAAAAACGGTTTCGTAACCAGGGAATATGAAATTAAAAATAATTCCAAAAATATTCTAAGGGTTAAAAATATTGTCACATCCTGTATGTGCACGAAAGCTCAGGTTGTTTTTGATGGTAAAAGGACTAGATTTTACGGAATGGAAACGCAGGGAGCCAAAAATTCTAACATCGATTTTGATATACCTGCGCAGTCTTCAGCTAAATTGATGGTACGGTTTGATCCTGCAGCGCACGGAATTGCCGGAGTCGGTCCAATTAACAGATCCGTTTATTTAACTTTTCCTGATCCGGTTGGGCAAAAAGAAGTTAAATTTATTGGGGAGGTAGTTCTTAAATGAAAAAGTTTTCGGTTTTTATTTTTGTTTTATTTTCACTATTCACTATTCACTATTCACTATTCACTCGCGTGGCACTCGCTCATTGTCCGCTTTGTGTTGCGGGAGCTGCGACGGGAATCACTCTTTCGCGCTATCTTGGTGTGGACGATTCGATAACGGGGCTTTGGATGGCGGCATTTCTTGGTGCAATATCGTTTTGGAGTTACTCAGCCCTTGTCAAAAAAATCAAAAAACCGGATTGGACATTTCTTAAGCCGACGCTATATTTAGCCATTTTTGCTTCAAGCCTGTGGTCTTTTTATAAATTTAACTTGGTTATCAGAATGGAAAAAATGTACGGACTTGATAAGCTAACCTTTGGAATTATTGTCGGTGGAACCGTTTTTTATCTGATTGATATTATGAACGATTTGATAATAAAAGTTCACGGCAAATCTCTTTTCCCATATCAAAGAATGATTTTTAGTTTAGGAACGATCGTGGGATTGTCGTTTATCGATTATATTTTGATTGGATACTATATATGATAGCAATAAAATTGAACAGATTAACAAAGACTGCATTGATAATAATGCTGGCTTCTGTTTCGTTCCTGGGGGGTGTTTTTTTTACAAAAGTTGATGGTTTGAAAACCTTCGGTGGTACCGCTCAAAAAGGAGTTGTTGTTGATAAAGAAAAAGTTTTGCCGGAAAAGGGGTTTGATTTGCCAATTTCGTGGGGAGATTTGGGACCAAAATTAATAAGTGCCGGGGTTATTGATGAGAAAAAGTTTTTGGAGACGGTTAATTTAAACAGCGACGAAGAGAAAATTTTAAAAGAAGGAACGGACAAAAATATAAATATAAATGCCGACAACGGTCAGTTTGTTGTAGATTTTCTCTGGGCGATTGGATTGGCCCAAAAAAGTAATGCATACATAGATGGTCCAATGGGAAAAGAGTATAAAAAAGATGTGGGAAATTTTTCTTCAACCGGTGGTTGGACTTTATCTAAATCTAAAGCTATAAACTATTTGGGGAAGTTTGAACTTTTTGATTTGTCCCCCGATCAGCAAAAGAGAGTAGAAGACATTGCCAAAAATGTTTATAGGCCATGCTGTGGTAACTCCACATGGTTTCCGGATTGTAATCACGGAATGGCGGCTTTGGCTGCTATCGAAATGATGGTTGCCAAGAGCTTGCCGGATGATGAGATTTATAAAAGCGTTTTGAAACTCAATTCGTTTTGGTTCCAGGGAACATATTTGACGACAGCGGGGTATTTTGCCACTCAGGGAGTCTCTTGGGACAAAGTAGATGCTAAAAAAGTTTTAAGCGCTGAGTTTTCATCTTCAAGCGGCGCTGCTCAGATTGCCAAAAAGGTTACACCCGTGACTGGTGGCGGGGGGAGTGGTTGTGGTGCATAATAGATAGAAGGGGGTGAGGAAAATGAAATTAAAAGAAACTGCTTGGGCAAATGCAATAGCAATATCAACAGGAGTGATTTATGTTGCTTGCGCAGCCTTTGTGGCTATTCTACCTAATGTTTCGAAAGCGGTCATGCTAAGTTGGTTCCACGGAATTAACCTAGAGACGCTTTGGACAGGAGCGCCAAGAGGAAATTTTATTCTAGGTTTAACAACTGCGGTTGTTGGAACCTGGTTAATGGGGTATTTATTTGCCAAGACATATAATAAATTTAGCAAATGAAAAAGAACCCCTTTTACATATTAGGGGGAATTGGCATGCTTTTTTTGATTGGGGGGTTTGTTTTTTCAAAAAAATTTTTCCTTAAAACTGAAAAAATTCATTATCATGCAGGGTTTGTTGTTTTTGAAAATAATCAGAAAATAGATTTTTCCGACAATAAATATATGTTTATTAAACCCTGTACGGTTGACGGAAAAGAAGAAGAAAACTCAGGCAATAAACAAATGGAAAAGGCACACCTTCACGACAATTTCGGAGATTTGATTCATGTGGAGGCAGAGGGCGCTATTTGGCGAGATTTGTTTATCAATATTAATTTCCCCGTAGATTATTCAAAAGTAACTGCGTATATAAACGGTATTCAGGTTTCTAATTTTGAAAGTCAAGTAATATTTCCTGACGACAGTTTGGTTCTTTTCATTGGCGATAATGACAAAAGCCTATTCTCCCAAGCTGTAACCAAGGAATATATAGAGAGTCAGGCAAAAAAGAGCGCCGGCTGTGGGGATTAAAATATGGACAAATTAATAGTGGCTACCTTTGGGCTTGGACTTATCGGATTTATCTGGTGGTTTTTCTTTGGAAAGAGAACGAAAGGAGGAGATCATGAACACCATCATTAAAAAATCATTTCCAATAGTCGGTATGCACTGCGCCTCCTGCGCGAAACTTCTTGAGAGGAGTATCTCCCGGGTTCCCGGTGTTTTATCGTGTGCGGTAAATTACGGTAGTGAATCCGCTACGCTTGAACTGGAAGAAGGAAAAGTCACAGACCATGTTCTAGAAAAGGTTGTTGCGGATACGGGTTATAAAGCGGTATTCGTAGAAGGTGACAGTAAAAAAACTCCGGAAGAAATCAAAGAGGAAGAAAAAGCGCAAGAACTCAAAAAACTAAAACTGAAAGTAATTGTTTCATCCGTTCTTTCTTCAATAATCTTTTTGGGTAGTTTTCCTGAACTTTTTGGATTTGGTCTTCCTACAATGGTACTTCTCCTCTTGGCTACTCCTGTACAATTTTGGGCTGGACATGAATTTTATTTAGCGACTTGGTCCGGGCTCAAAAATAGGGCGGCCAGTATGGACACCTTAATAGCTATTGGAACAAGTGCGGCATACGGATATTC
>CAZCNT010000013.1:4964-21464 GCA_964500695.1 uncultured Gammaproteobacteria bacterium
TTGCCTTAATACTTTTGGGAAGGTTTTTGGAGGCTAAAGCTAAAAGCCACACATCGGACGCAATAAAGAAACTTCTTGGACTTCAGGCAAAAACAGCAAGGGTTATTCGCGACGGTAAAGAAATTGACATTCCGCTTGAGAATGTTGTGGTGGGGGATTTGATTAGGGTACGACCGGGGGAAAAGGTGCCGGTGGACGGGGTAATTACGGAAGGCGGAAGTTCGATTGATGAATCAATGGTTACGGGAGAATCTATACCTATCGATAAAATTGTTGGGGCTCAAGTAATAGGATCGACAATCAATAAAACCGGCAGCTTCATATTTAAAGCTACAAAAGTCGGGAGTGAAACGATGCTTTCTAGAATTGTAGAAATGGTTAAAGAAGCACAAAGTTCACGCGCTCCGATCCAGCGTGCAGCCGATCTTGTTTCTTCCTATTTTGTGCCGATTGTTTTAATGCTCGCAATTGCTACGTTTGTTGTCTGGTACTGCACCCCGCGAAGCCTTGGCGAAGTGGGGTTTTTGCCGGCATTCACAAATTTCATAGCTGTTTTAATTATCGCCTGTCCCTGCGCAATGGGACTTGCTACCCCAACCGCCATTATGGTTGGAACAGGGAAAGGTGCCGAGAAAGGAATACTTATAAAGGATGCTTCAAGTCTTGAGACTGCACACAAAATTAGTACGATTATATTTGATAAAACCGGAACTTTGACCAAAGGTATGCCTATTGTTACTGATGTTTCTGATCCAAAAATTCTTTCTATCGTGGGGTCTTTAGAACAGGGTTCAGAACATTCTTTGGGAGAGGCGATTTTATCTTTTGTGAAAGCCAGGAAAATAAAATTTCAAAAGGTTACCAATTTTAAAGCAATAATGGGAAAGGGAATTGAAGGAAAAATTAACGGTAAAGAATATTTCTTTGGAAAGACAGATAGCAAAAGTGGTGAGATTCAAAATCTGGAAAAAAATGGTAAAACGGTAATGACATTAAAAAACGGGAATGTGATCTTGGGATATATTGCAGTTGCAGATACTTTAAAAGACGGAGTCTCCAAAGTTATTGAAAAATTAAATCAAAAAAATATCGAGTCATGGATGGTAACAGGGGACAATATTAGGACTGCTGAGGCGATTGCTAAGCAGGCGGGAATTAAAAATGTAATGGCAGAAGTTCTTCCTGAAGATAAGGCCAAGAAAGTAAAAGAACTAAGTAACCAAGTAACTAAGAACCAAACTTCTAACGCGATAGCGTTCGTAGGTGATGGCGTAAACGATGCTCCCGCTCTTGCTGCGGCCGATATTGGAATTGCGATGGGAACCGGAACTGACGTGGCCATGGAATCTGCCGGCATCACACTTTTAAATAAAGATTTTGATTCAATTTTGTCTGCTATTAATTTAAGCCGCGCAACAATGGGAGTTATCAAGCAGAATCTATTCTGGGCCTTTGGTTATAATGTTATTTTAATTCCGGCAGCAGCTTTGGGGCTTCTTAACCCGATGCTTGCCAGCTTTGCCATGGCCGCTTCTTCAATTTCTGTGGTCTTAAATTCCTTAAGATTAAATAAAGTAAAAATTTGACAAGTATTGTGAGAGCATTTATTCTGATAGTAGAGTGAAAGTATTGCGGGTCATTATCGGAATTGTCATTCTTCTTACTTTATTTGTTGTAGTTTCCGTCTCGCCTGTCTACGCACTTGAGGATCCTTCTTTGTATTATGACTGGAATACTTATTCCGTAGATGGGAACGTTTTGGGTTTGGAAATTAACGCCCAGGAAAATGTTTCAGACAAACCTGCGGATGCGGATTATAAGAATTTTCTACAGCACGATTATTTTTTTAATTTTGCTAAAGATTTGGCTCCCGGTAATCCGCTTTACCTATTAAAAAGGGGGGAAGAGAGTGCGGTTTCGTTGTTCACATTTAACCGAGAAGCGAAGGATAGGGTCAGACTTGAATTTGCCGGAGAGAGGTTGTCCGAAATGCAGAAAGTTGCCTCAGGCAGAAACGTGCGTGCGCTTAATTCTTTAGCCAGAAGCTATAGGGGTACAATGGAGGCGATCTCTGAAGACTTGGAGAATCTCAGCAAAAATGGCCAGGATGTGACAGATTTTGCCGACAGAGTTGATTTAGAGGCTTCAAGACACAATCTGGTTTTGGAGGAAGTATTACTTGCAGCTCCTGACGCGGCGACTGGAGGAATTAAAAATGCCATTTCTGCAAGTGAGCTGGCAGTCGATACTGTTGCCGATGTTGAGGATAGGCCGGCAGTTCCTGAAGCGGTTGTTAGCAGATTAAAAGCTACCGAAGCTTTAGGGATTTTGACCCCGGAGGAGGTCGGAAAGATCATAGATTCTGAAACCAGGAAAGAGGCAAGAAGCGAAGTTAGAAAATATGTCAATGCAGATCTTTTCCCGGAATCAGATTTCAAGAAATTTGATGAGACGTCTCTTGAAAAATATCCTCAAGGGTTTTATACGGTTCAAGAGATTAAGAAGTTTCAAGAGCTTAAAGAGCTTGAAACTCAAAAACCAGACGAAGCGACTATTAAAAGTCTTCAAGAATTTGCCAAGACATATAAAGCGGGAGATACGGTTCCGGGCGAATTAAGACAATGGTGGGTGCCAACCGTCAGACTTGAAGAGCTTCAAAATACAATTAGGCCGGATCTTATAAACCAGGATTTCCTGAGAAACAGACCCGACTATTTACAAAAATATCAAGAAGTTGTTGAAAGAATTAAACCTACAAAGGAAAATGCGCAATATGTGAATGATCTTATTAGCAAAAATCCGGATCTTTTAAACGATCCTTCGTATGCAAGGCTTAAAGCATTATCTGACAGATTTGGTTTTTCTGAAGAGAGGAGAAGTATGTCTCAGAACCAGGCTTGTGGTACCGGATATCATTGGGCGTCGGTACCATTTATGCCTAACGGTGGGTATTGTGTACCAAATTATCAATTTACGGCAGCTGACTCCGGTTATAAGGAAAACGTTTGTCCTTCAGGGTATCATAGACCCTCTCCCGGGTCTGCATGTTATGCTGACAACCCCGAGGCGGCCGCTTCGTGGATGGGCTCGTTCCAGGTAGCGGTGGGGAGTTGCCCCTCCGGATATGGGTGGATTTCGGAGACAACAAATGCAAGAGGCGGGTATTGTGCCCCCAGATCTATTTCTGACGGAGGATTTCCGAACCCTGTTTATACGGTAGGGTATTGTCTACCCGGCCAGGCGTTTAGAGATGGTAAATGTGAGACATACAATCCTCCTCCGGCAAACGGTTGCCCCTCCGGTTCTTGGTGGAATGGGACTAACTGTATTCAACAAAAAACATGCGATAGAGGTTATTATCAAGATAATTCAGGAGAATGTAAACAGACGACTTCTGGAGGAAGTAACTTAAACAATGCTTGTCCTATGCCTTCAACTGGATGTGGAAATAATTCCTGGTGGGATTATGGAACATGTTCTTGTAGATCAACGACAACCAATAATACAAATACTTCAGGAACTTCTAGAACATCGTTTTGTAGTAATCCTCCAAACTGTGGACCGGGCTATTATGTAGATAATACTTGCACATGTAAACCATATTCACCTACTAGTGGAGGACAACCTGGTGGGCCAGGGGCACCTTTTCCAGGAAATAGTAGTGCTGGTTCAGGAGCTTTTGGTGGTGGATATGATGCTTCAGGAAAGTATGTTGGAGGAAGTTATGGAGGATACGATTCCGCAGGTAAGTATGTAGGTACAGGTTCTTCTGGTGGTTCGGGTGGCACAAATTACACTAATACTTCCCAATCAGCACCTTCTGGTACTCCTAGTAGAGAGTCTCAGGAAGCAGCTTGTCGTGCAGGTGGAGGAACATGTACAGGTTGGTACAATAATGCATGCAGTTGCATAACTAACAATACCACTTCGACATCTCCGTCTGTAGGTTGTGGATCGGGGTATTATTGGAATGGAAGTAACTGCGCTCCTTCGTCACAGCCTACGGAGTCGCAACCACCATCACAACCACCACCACCAGAAACATCTCAACCGGCGCCTGTACCGCAAGAACCCCCACCCTCTCCACCCCCGGCACCGTAATTTAGCGATTGACTTCCAAGCTATTGCAAAGGTATATTGATTAGCGTATGGCTACAATAAATACTACCGACAAAGATTTTGAAACACAGGTTCTTAACAGCCCACTTCCTGTTTTAGTTGATTTTTGGGCAACGTGGTGCGGGCCGTGTAAGCTTGCGGAGCCGGTTTTGGAGGAGCTTTCCGAAACTTACAAAGACAAGATTCTGGTTGCAAAACTGGATGTGGATCAAAATCCGGCGCAGTCTCAGAAATACGGAGTAATGTCTATTCCGACAACCATTCTTTTTAAGGACGGAAAAGAGATAGGCAGAAATGTCGGTTTTTCAGGGAAACAAAATTTTGAAGATTTGATGAAGCAGGCCACGAGTTAGATAGGCTTTTGCCATCTAACGTGGTCCCGTTGGAAGCCAAAGGCTTTCCAATGGGAAAAACAAGCATTTGAGGATGTAGTCAAGAAAGGGTTGTAAGATTGTCCATTTGCAGAATTTTCCATTTACAATCTTATTTGTAAATTTGAAAGTTTGGTGAATTGACAGATAAAATAGAAGATGGAAGATAAAAAAATAGAAAATCTTTTTGATTGGAGGTGATTAATTATGGATCCAAACGCAACAAATCCAACAGTCCCGGTAGCGGGATTCCCAGGTACTGTACCAGTAGTTCCTTCGACACCGGTTATTGAACCAACAACGCCGGAACCGATAGTTGGTGAAACACCAACACCTGATCCGATAGCGATTCCGGAAGCGCCGGCAGTTCCAGGAACAGAAGAACCCAAGGTTGAAGAGCCGGGTATGACTGGAGGAACGCCTTCTCCAGTAGGTACGCCTCCGACGGGTACACCAGCTTTTTAAAACTTAAGTTTTAAAGCTGAAGATGGAAGTTTGATAATATCAAACTTCTGTGTTCGTTTTTGCATTATGGAAAAAGTATATGATGTTTGTGTTATTGGAAGTGGTCCTGCGGGACTCACTGCTGCAATTTATACAACCCGTGGCGCGGCTTCAACATTAATTTTGGGCGGTGAGGCCTGGGGTGGGCAACTTATGCTTACAACTCAGGTTGATAATTTTCCCGGTTTTCCAGATGGAATTATGGGTCCCGATTTAATGCAAAAAATGAAAGACCAGACAATTAAATTTGGTGCAGAGTTTATTCTCCAAAATGTTACCAGTATTGATGTCTCTTCCCGCCCTTTTAAAATCACAGTTCACAGTTCACAGTTCACCGCCCGAAGCATTATTATTGCTACGGGGGCAGAAACTGTGTGGTTAGACGTACCCGGACTTCAAAAGCTAATTGGACGCGGAGTTTCTTCATGCGCTCCGTGCGACGCGCCATTTTTTAGAGATAAAAAAGTTGTTGTAGTCGGAGGAGGGGATAGTGCAATGGAGGAGGCGGATGTTTTAACAAAGTACGCCTCTGAAGTGATTATCGTGCATAGACGTGAAGCATTTCGAGCTTCGGCCGTAATGCAGAAGAAAGTGCTTGATAATCCCAAAATAAAAGTAATGTGGGACACAGAAGTAATAGAAGTAATAGGGGTCGAGAAAGTAGAAAAGGTAAAAATAAAAAATAATAAAACAAACGAAGTATCAGAACTTCCGACCGATGGGTTATTTGTTGCTATTGGACACAAACCCGGAAGCGAAATTTTTAAGGGTACGATAGACACGGATGATAACGGATTTATAAAGATTCGGGAAGGAAACAAAACAAATGTTCCTGGAGTTTTTGTCGCAGGTGATGTGCATGACTTTAAATATAAACAAGCAGTGACTGCAGCGGGGTTTGGCTGCCAGGCTGGGATGGATGCACTAAATTATTTGTCGGAGAATAAATAATTCTAACTAATAACAATTTGTTCATTTCTTTACTTCTCTAAAGAAATGAACCAAAGAAAGGAGCCGCCGAAAGAATTTGATAGCAACTCGTCTCGCTCATGCAATGTTAGCAGAACTTCTTCGCCGTGAAGGCTCGTCAGACAGCTGCAACTTTTGAATTGAATTCGCTCGACTCATTGAAATCAAATTCTTTAAGGCGTTTTGGAAACAAAAAACCGCCGGGTGCTTTAAAAGCCACTAGGCGGTTTTTCTCTTGTATTACTTTTTATCGGCTATTGCCCAAGTGATACCTACCAGTGCGATGATAACGCCATTTAATATTTGGTTCGGCGAATCGGCTAGTAGCCCAACAATACTTGAGATTATTGCCATGATCGCAAAAATCTTAGACATTTTCACTCCTTTCTGCAAGAGAATACGATTTGAAAAAGAAAACTACAGGTTAGCCTTCAAACCAAAGTTTTCTAGTCCAGTTGAGGGTAAGGGTACCACCACAACATTAAAAAGTCAAGTATTATGGGCTTGTAGTTGGATTTGGGCTTTGACTTTTTTCTTCGTTTCGGGCAGAATGGACGAATGGCAAAAATCAAGGAAGAATCTTCAAAGCCCGGACTTTTTGAGAGACTGGCTCCAATCCTTCTGGTCGTTAGTATTGGTCTTGCGTTTATGGTTGGAGTTCTTTGGCAAAAGGTTTCAAATTTGGAAAAAGGAGGAGTGGCAACAACTGCTGCGGGTGCTAAACCTGCCCAACCCAATCCTACAATTTCACTCGACACAGTTAAAGATCTTTTTTCAAAAGATTTAGTTAAATTTGGAGATGCTAATCGTAAAGTTTTGTTTGTTGAGGTTGCGGACCCCTCTTGCCCGTTCTGCCACGCAGCTGCGGGGAAAGACCCGGAGTTGAGCGCCGCGATGGGGGATACGTTTAAATTGGTGTCACAAGGCGGAAAATACGTTTCCCCGGTTGTTGAAATGAAAAAGCTGGTAGATGCCGGTAAAGCCTCATACGTTTATATTTATTCTCCCGGGCACAATAATGGTGAGATGGGGATGAAGGCAATGCTTTGCGCAAACGAGCAAGGAAAGTTTTGGGAGGTTCACGATATTATGATGAGTGAGGCGGGTTATCAAATAATGAACGGCATTGACGCGGCTCAACAGCCGACTAAAGGTCCGATTGTGAAGAATGATAAAACCAAATCGGGTGATTTGGCCACCTTCCTGAAATCTGCAATTGATCCAAATTTTCTTAAGACCTGTCTGGATAGCGGAAAGTATGACGCAAGACTGGCAAGCGATACTGCTTTGGCGACTCAACTCGGAACCAGCGGCACTCCGTTTTTTGCGGTAAACGCAACAACTTTTCCGGGGGCTTATAATTATACAGATATGAAGTCGGTAGTGGATGCCGCCCTTAAATAAAAAGATTTTCCATCTTCTAATTTTCCACTTTCCATCTATTTTCAATTGGTCAATTTGTAAATTTGAAGATAAATGGCAGATGAAAAATGATACAATGGGCAATATTTAATATGGATAAGTCTCATACAAAAATCACTAAAGCTTCTCTAGACGCTATTAAAATTGAAGTTCCTCTTGAGGACAACAAAATCCTTGCGGAAGTTGTCAAACGTATCAATTCCAATGACGAAATAAAAACTCTCTGGAAAATAATAAATGTTAATGCTATTGATAGATTGGGAATGAGCGATCATGGGCCAACCCATTTTAAAATAGTGGCCAATAATGGCCTCAAGATAGCCAGAATGCTAGCGAAACACAAAGTTGTAATGTCTGTGGCGGACGATTTTGGACTTACAAACGATCACGCTGAAGTTATTATTTTCTTGGCTTGTATAATGCACGATCTTGGTATGAGTATTCATAGAGAAGACCATGAGGCATTTAGTTTGTTTTTGGCAAAGCCGCTTCTGGAAGAAGTTTTACACTTCCTTCCGGATGAAGAGCGTGTTGTTGCGATTTCGGAAGTTTTACATGCAATTATCAGTCACAGAGCCTATGGAAAACCTTCAACGATCGAGGGTGGAATTATTAGAATTGCAGACGCTCTGGATATGGGTAAAGGTAGAGCCAGAATTTCTTACAAAAGAGGGGAGATTAATATTTATTCCGTTTCGGATAATGCGATAGTTAAATTGGATATTCTGGAAGGAAAGGAAAGACCTGTTGAAGTCAGGATTTATATGACCAATCCCGCCGGAATTTTCCAAGTTGATGATTTGATGAAAGAAAAGTTAAAAGGATCAAAACTTGAAAAATATATTAGTGTATCCGTTTATCTTCTGGAAAACGGGAGAGATAAACTCTACAAAGAGTACAATCTTTAAACTTTTTTTCGAAGACGGTACGGGTGCCAAACGAGTGACTCTATGACTTTGTAGGCTACAACCGCGGCAGAGCCCCAAACATTGAAGGATTTATTGACTCCAAACATCGGGAGCTCGACTATAACATCGGCTAAGTTTAACACTTCCTTACTGATACCCTCGGTTTCGTTGCCAACAATGATGGCACAAGGAAATTTAACCTTAGTACTTAGTACAGAGTACGGAGTACTTAGGGGGGACTGCTCGACAGCAACAACCTGAACACCTTTGGTTCTTAATTTCTTTAGTACTTTGGTTGTGGTTTCCACCTTCTCCCACGGCACCCACTCTTCCGTACCGACTGCGGCCTTGTGGATCCTGCTACTTGGGGGATACTCCGTATCGCCACAGATGTAGACCTTTTCTGCTGCAATGGCGTCGGCCAATCGAAATAATGAACCGATGTTGTAGGTATCAATAACATTGTCCAAAACCAGATAAATCGGGTTTCTTTTGATGGTTTTAAAATTTTCCGGAGTAGGGAGGGTATGTCGTAAATCTTTAGCGCCGAGTTTGAACATAATTCTGATTATATCAAATATTGACTTTCGGTATTTATTCGGTCTATTATAAATTGTGATAGCAAAAACTGTCCAAAAACTTCAAGCCATAGAACTTCGTAAAAAAGGCCTTTCCTATTCTGAAATCCTTAAAACAATCCACGTTTCCCACTCTTCACTCTCTTTATGGCTGCACAGCATGAAGTTAAGCAAAAGCCAAGAATTACGGCTGAAAAACAAGGGGGATTGGGCAAGAAAGACGGGAAGTGTTGCCATTCATGAACAGAGAGTTTTAAGAACAAATCTAATTATCAAAAAGGCAATTTCGGAAATAAAGAAAATTGACAAGAACGATCTGATGTTGATTGGGATTACACTCTATTGGGCTGAAGGTAACAAGCAAAAAGAACATAATCCAAGTACAGAGGTAGTTTTCAGTAATTCTGATCCTTCAATGATTAAATTATATTTAAAATGGTTGGAAAAATGTTTGGGTGTTCAGCAGGATCGGTTGGTTTTTGAAATCTATATTCATAGATCTCACCACAAAACAATTAAGGACTTGACTGGATTTTGGTCAGAAGTTACCGGCTTTCCTGTATCGAAATTTGATAGGGTATATTTTAAAAAGAATAAAATCCACTCTTTTAGGAAGAATAGAGGCCCAAATTATAGCGGGGTTCTAAGAATTTGGGTTAGAAGAAGCACAGATCTTAATCGTAAAATCCAGGGATGGACACAAGGTATTTGTTTTCAGAGTGGAGCAGCCTCACAGAATAGGTTATAATAGCTACGTGTGAGGGCCCATAGCTCAGCGGTAGAGCAAGATCCTTTTAAGATCGCGGTCGAAGGTTCGAATCCTTCTGGGCTCACATAGGCCCCATCGTCTAGCCCGGTCTAGGACACGAGACTTTCATTCTTGTAACTTGGGTTCAAATCCCAATGGGGTCACAGTATTGTCACGAGTGTCTATTTTGGGGGGTCGTCTAACGGTAGGACGTCTGGTTTTGGCCCAGATAATCGGGGTTCAAATCCCTGCCCCCCAGCTAGGGATTTAATTGAACATTCTGTGCAGTTATACTTCCGTCCGAATTTGCACTTCCAAATACCCTCACCTGGTTACCCGTACCCAACTCGGTCTTTTCAATACTTTGGGTCTTTGTGTATATTGTTGAGTCGCCTAAAATTATCATTTTTGTACCTCCATCTTGTATTTTTACCGTCATCGACTTTTCATCCAGAGAAATAACTTCGCCCAAAGTCATTCCACCAAGTCCGGTTTGCAGTACTTGACCACTTCTTTGCCGATCCCCAAATCGACCTCCAAAATCCGGTCTCATTTTCCCAACCTGGTAATTCTTAAAAAGATATCCTCCTCCAAAGCCCAATGCCAAACTTATGATTGCAATTATAATTACTGTATTGTTTTTCATAATTCACCCCCTTTCATTATTCATACCTCAATGCTTCTATTGGTTCTAAATTAGATGCCTTTCTTGCCGGATACCACCCAAATACAATTCCGGTTGCTCCTGAAACCCCAATAGCCAAAACTATTGAACCAACAGACACGGTAAAAGCAATCGACATTAATTTCGAGATAACAAATGAAGTAAATATCCCAACAAACATTCCAATTATTCCCCCTGCAGAAGTTAGAATAATAGCTTCAACCAAAAATTGTGTAATTATATTTTTCTTTTTGGCACCCAACGCTTTTCTCAAACCTATTTCTCTGGTCCTTTCGGTAACGGTAACAAGCATGATGTTCATTATTCCAATGCCCCCAACAACCAAGGAGATCGCAGCGATTCCAGTGAGAAGTGTTGTAAAAGTAGAGGTAACAGAGGAGGCCGTTGAAAGAATGTCGTTTTGGGACATTATTCTAAAGTCAGCATCTGCAGGATCGTTAATGTTGTGCCTATCAAGAAGTAAATATCCGACTTCATCCTGAGCAGTAACCATTTCATCTTCGCTTTTTGCTGCGATTGCTATTGATGAAAGGTAGTTTGCCCCGTAGAGACTTTTTTGAGCAGTTGTCAGGGGGATATAAATAATATCGTCCTGATTCTGAAATCCGCTTCCGCCCTTACTCTCTGTTACTCCAATTACCCCAAATGATTGTCCTTCAATCCTTATGTTTTTCCCCGTAGGATTTGCACCTTCACCAAACAAATCGGTAACAACTTGTGGCCCTAAAACCGCAACCTTGGTCATGGAGACAACATCTCTTTCAGAAATAAAGCCCCCGCCAGATACTGTGATTTTATGAACTTCAGAATAAACCGGTTCAACCCCAATTACCTGAGTATTTGTGTTTGCCCCACCAGTTGTTACTTGGCTTCTTCTTGACAATTCCGGGGATACCGCAGAAACCGTTGTAACTTTGGGTGATATTAATATAGCTTTTGCGTCATCATATGTAAGAGTAGTATTACTACCGGTAGCACTTCTTACCGATCCACTAGTCTGGGAGCCGGGAGAAATTGTCAAGAGATTGCTTCCCAGCGATTGTATCTGGTCAGAAACTGCCTTTTGTGATCCTGCCCCGAGGGAGATAAGAGCAATGACACTTCCAATACCAATAACGATACCCAACGTTGCAAGTGCTGTTCTAAGCCTATTGGTAAATAAAGTATTAGCTGCCTCAGATATTATTTCTGTTAGCTCCATTTAAATTTTAATCCTTATTTTTCTTTGTTTATGCCCGTTGCCGTCCTCAACAATCTTTCCATCTCGTATATGAATAATTCTTTTTGCATGTTCAGCGATATCAGCCTCGTGAGTAATCATGATAATTGTGCGTCCTTCGTTATTTAGTTTCTGAAAAATTGCCATTATTTCTTCCGCTTGAGCTGTGGCAATGTTTCCGGTAGGTTCATCGGCAAGTATTATTGCCGGATCCATTACCAAACTTCGTGCAATTGCCACTCTTTGCTGTTGCCCTCCTGAAAGCTGTGACGGGGTATTATTGAGTCTGTCTGATAATCCAACCATATCAAGATATTTTTTGGCAATTTCCAGTCTTTTTTCTTTCGGAACTCCTCCATACATCATGGGCAAGATTACGTTTTTTAAAGCAGAAGTTCTGGGTAGAAGATTATAACTCTGAAACACAAATCCTATTTTTTTGTTTCTTATCCCCGCAAGCTGATCATCGTCCAAATTTTCGACATTCTCTCCGTCAAGGATATATTTTCCAGAAGTCGGTCTATCAAGGGCACCCAATATATGCATCAGGGTAGACTTTCCCGAACCCGAAGGTCCCATTATTGCCAAAAACTCTCCTCTTTTAATTTTAAAGGAGACATTGTCAAGCGCAATTGTCTCAACATCACCGGTGGTATAGATCTTACTGACTCCCGATATTTGAATCATTTATCTTGGGCCTCCACCCGTACCAAACCCTCCGCTGAAGACTGACCTGGTTTGGGTGTTGGAGGTTTTTGAGGCAGAAACGGTACCGGTAATAACTGTGTCGCCTTCACCTACACCGGAAGTAATCTCAATTTCGCTATCAGATGAAATTCCAATCTCAACAGGGATATTAACTTCTTTTCCGTCTTTAAGAGTTTTTACGAAATTTGTTCCGTCCTGCGTCGAAACTGCCGATGAGGGAACCGTCAACACATCTGTTTTTGTCTCCAAAACTATATTTGCGGTTGCGGCCATATTGGGCAGTATTTCTGCGGAGGCTGAATCAAGTTTAATCTTCGCCGTATAGCTTGTAACATTACTTGTAGTTGTTCCGACTCTATCAACTGTTGCTACCTTTCCTGTGAAGGTTTTATTTGATATTGAGTCGAGAGAAACGATTGCTTTTTGCCCAACCTCTACCTTGGGTACATCAACCTCGCTTAATGAAACCGAAATTACAGGTAGAGAATCTCCTTTAATGACTGCGACTCTCTGGGAGTTAATGCTAGTTGTTGAACTCGCGCTCTCAAGAATCATTCCCTCCACCAAATTAACACTTCCAATGACTCCGGCAAACGGTGCAGTAATAATTGGAGTTGTCGATCTATAGCTGTAACTCGCAGAGGTCAAGTTTGCATCTGCCTGTCTTAATCCGTCATACGCATTGTCTCTTGCAACCTCGGCTTTTGTGCGGGTTTCTTTTTGAGTAAGGGTTTCGTCAGTATCATGACCTTTAACCTCGTCCAACACTTTCTCGGCAGTGGCAACCGCCGATCTATAACTGTTTCTTGAAGAATTAACCCCATTCAAAGCGTTTACGTAAGAGTCATACGCTTGAGCATTTTTATCCAAACCCGCAGTATCAAGAGTAATCTCTGCCAATTTTTGTCCGGCAGTTACTTTATCTCCGTCTTTAACATAGACCTTTTTTACAACACCGGATGCCTCGGTTGTGATTGATAAAATGTTTGTGGTTAAAACTTGTCCGGACGCAGAAACAGAAGAAACAATTGTCCCTTTTTCCACCTTTGAGGTCTGATACGTCACCCCGTCTCCCTTGCCGGCGGCTAATTTCCAAATTCCTAGGATAATCAAAATTACCAAAACAATTGCACCAATAATCCTCTTCCTGTCTTTTGTAATCCAAGTCCAGAATAACTTTAATTTATTCATATTACCTTAAGTCTATGCCTGTAAACTGAGGAAAAGCTTAAAAAGAGTAGTTAACTGAAGATTACTTTGAAAGTGGAGCCCGTTCCCAATTTGCTATCAACTTTTATTTTTGCTCCGTGAAGATCTGCAATTTGTTTTGCGATAGATAACCCCAAGCCATATCCGTCTTTTGTTCTTGATTTATCACCTCGATAGAATCTGTCGAAAATATGAGGCAAATCTTTTTTTTGAATTCCACCTCCTTTATCTGAGATTTCGATTTGTTTGTCTTTTATTTTTACACTTACACCTTTTGCTTTAGGGCTATACTTAAATGCGTTATCAAGGAGGATTGCAACAAGCTCGGTTAAAGCATCTTCACTTCCCATAACAATAGAGCTTTTCAAGTCGCTTTTTACATTTCTTTTACCTATAGCATTAGTTACGACTTTTCTTAAATCAACTTTTGACATTTCAAATACGCTCTTTCCGCTTTCAAGTCTGTTGAGCCTTAATAAATAATCTGAAAGCTTTTGCATCTTATTTACTTCTTCAAGATTACTGATAAGTATCTTTTTTGCAGTGCTAATTGTAAGTTTTTTATCTCTCAACCCAACCTCAATCTCAGTTTTAAGTGAGGTCAGGGGAGTTCTTAATTCATGGCTTGCGCTTCCAATAAACTCTTTCTGCTCTTCCATATTCTTTTTAATTGGCTCCAGAGTTTTGCCGGCTAAAAAATATCCAGACACCGCGGAAATCGCGAGAATCACAATGTTGGTTGCAAAAAGGGAAAGTGCAATTCTACTTTTTGTCTCTTGAATTACTTCCGGATCGATGACAAAAGGGGGACCAATCATGGGACCTCTTTGAGCTTGTCTTGTTTCTATCCTTTGCAATTCAAAAGTTGCACCGCGATATATGATCAAACTGAAAAATACGGAAATAACCATAATAATGGCCAGATAATATAGAGTTAATTTTATGCGCACTTGTCTAAACATTGATCTTGTAGCCAAAACCTCTTACGGTTTTGATCATATCCTTTCCAATTTTACTTCTTAAATACTTTATAAAAACTTCGACCGTGTTGGGAAGAACGTCCGCCTCATAATCCCAAATGTGGGATATTATTTGATCTTTTGAAACAACTTTTCCCTTATTTCTCATTAAGTACTCCAAAAGGCTAAACTCTTTCCTTGAAAGTTTTATTTCTTTTCCATCTTTTCTTACCTCATATGTATTTGTATTCAATTCAAGGTCTTTTACATTTAGTTTCTCTCCGTGAGTCAGCTTCGGTCTTCTTGAAAGAGCTTTGATCCTGGCCAATAGCTCGTCAAACGCAAACGGTTTGACCAAATAATCATCCGCACCGCTATTTAACCCCTCCACTTTGTCCCCAAGCTGCCCCTTTGCGGTAAGTATTAAAATTGGGGTGTGATTTCCTTCGCTTCTAAGATTTTTGCAAATAGTGACGCCATCCGTTCCGGGAAGCATTAGATCGAGAATGATAATGTCATACTCTTCGCTTGTTGCCAAGTCATATCCATCATCACCGTCATAGGCAACATCTACGGCAAAGTTTT
Organism: uncultured Gammaproteobacteria bacterium; assembly: GCA_964500695.1. Classification (GTDB taxonomy): domain Bacteria; phylum Patescibacteriota; class Microgenomatia; order UBA8517; family UBA8517; genus CAZCNT01. The sequence continues at coordinate 19,949 of CAZCNT010000013.1, forward strand.
CCTGCTCAAGTCCCTTTTTGATGGAATTGGCAATTTTATGTTCATCCTCTACAATCAAAATTCTCATATTCAAGGCTATATTATACTCCCAAGCTGAAAAATAACTTAAAAAGATCACCAGGTTCGGCCAAAAAAACCTCAAGCTCCTTTTTACCAAGTCAGACTTGGTCAAGCTTCGCTTATACTGTCTCATTTGTCTCATTTAGCCCATCAGCGGGCTCAGGATTTCGGCTTTCAGCCTTAACCTCAAGGTGATACACTTGGGATAATTGGTTATGGGTCTGAATGGTCCGAGACCCCACTACTTCACGGCTCACTAAGCTGGGGTTACTTGAAATAGGTGTTCAACGCAAATTTATATTGATCTAAAATAATCTGTTTTAGATAGAAAAGGCTATTTTGCTCGTAAAACAAAACCAGAGCTTTCTTGTAAAAAGTTTCGTCTACGCTTCTATAGGAAAGCGGATAATAATCATTAGCCAATAAAACCGCATTGGCAAGCATTCTGGCTGTTCTTTTGTTTCCGTCAGTGAATGGTTGGATATATGAAATTATGGCAATCGTAATTAAAGCTTTCTCCAAAGGATTTTTTGATTCATTAATAACACATATAAGTTTTTCCATTGCTTCGCGAATTTGCCACTCGTTATCAAGCGGTCTATATATGGTTCCTGTAATTCCAACTGCCTGTTTTCTTATTCCGGTCGAAACATTCAGACCCTCGATCAATAAATTGTGAAGCTGGGTAATTTTTGTAAAAGTTAGAATTTTATAAACTTCCTTCTTTGCCAAAATACTTTCAAATGCTCTTTTGTGGTTTAGGATCATTACCGCTTCATCTTTTGGGTGGCCCTGAGCTTCTGTCTTTTGCTTGATAAGGGTTTCCGTGTCTAAAAGGGAATAGGTGTTCCCTTCGATTTTTGATGATTTCCAGGACAGCTCGATAACAAACCTCTCAACCTCTTTTAAATAAATGTCTTTATCGGAAGTTTCGGATTTCGTGTGAAAGTTTTCATAAATCTGACTCAACTCGGATAGCTCCACTGGAGTAAACAGGTTTGTAAGGTTGTCAAATATATCAAAATTAAAACCTTTTCCGACATCAGTCCTTTGATCTGGTCCGACAGAAAAATATTGATCAATATCGAAATATTTAAGAAGAGGAGAAATATTTGTTCCCGAATAACTGGTATTTCTACCGTTACCATGAACTGCAATCAGATTATTTTTTAGCAAGTAAACCAGATCCCGCGCAATAGTGGGGATAGAAGCTTGGAACCGGTCAGTTAGTTTCTCCTTAATTCCCAGCCGGGAAAGGTTATCTGATCTGGCTATAAGCTCAAGGATTTGCCTTTGGCGGGGATTAAGTTTCGTATCATTCATACATAGTAATCGTATCATTTTGATACGATTAAAGTCAAGTATGTTCCAGGTGTTGGGGTGGTAGTTCGACAAGGCTCACCATTTTTAATCTACGGTTCGTAGCCATCCTTCGCCAAGGCTGCGGAGTGGCAAG
>CAZCNT010000014.1:0-20299 GCA_964500695.1 uncultured Gammaproteobacteria bacterium
ATGATCAAAAAAGTTTGATAAGTGGATATTTTGATAAGTTTTATGAAAAACATGCAGAAGAAATTGAGAATACGAGAGATAAATTTACTAAAGACTGGAACGGGATTCAGGCCAAGTTTTTTGAAACTTGTAGTAAATACTTTGGCGATATTACGTGGCCTCAGGGTAGATATGTAGGGTTTCTTTCAATAATAAGCTGCAACCCGAGATTTTTGGAGGATAAGACCTTTCAAGTTTACTGGAAGAATAAAAAGGGGTTTGTGCCTGTCGCGGCTCACGAGTTGCTGCACTTTCTTTTTACCATACAATATCGACCAACTTTCCCTTGGTTAACGTGAAAGATGAGGAAATTTGGAAACTTTCGGAAGTTTTTAACATTCTAATTCTTAGACAACCAGATTTTGTTGAAATTACGAGCGACCCGATCCCCGATCAGTACCCGGAACTTATAAGCTTACAGGAGGAACTTGCCCCTATTTGGGATAATACCAAAAACGTCAAAAAGTTTTTACAACAGTCATTAGGATTAAAGGAATCTAAGGGGGTTTAGAGGAATTTAATTAATCTCCTTTAATTTCCTTTACATTTCAAGAATGTGGTGTGGATGAAATGGACTACTAAATTCCTATAAACTCCTTTAAATCCCTTTAAAATCCTTTAAACTTAAATAATGCCCAGTGACATTATTCAAGAACTTGTCGATAAAACTCTTCGAGAACTTTCTCAGGAACAAAAGCCTCAGGAAAGATCGAGGATTTCTAAAACCTCCAACGGCTACATTTTTTTGGTTGCCTGGTCAAACGCAAGCTTGCTGAGGTTTCTAAATAGAAAGTTTACAGACTCTTTACCAAGATCCGAATATAGATTAAAAGCCCAGGCAGACGACTCATGCCGTTCGGTTGTGGCGAATATCGAAGAAGGTTTTGCCAGGCAAACTACATCTGAATATATAAATTTTTTGGGTTACTCACGTGCTAGTTTGATTGAGGAGAAAGGGGACATACAAAGAAGTTTACAAGATGGATTTTTAAAATCTATTCCTGGTTCGAGTTTAAAGGGTTTGAAGATTGATTTAATAGAATGGCACGAAATTTTAAAACAGTCTGTAATTTCCAAATCTAACAGAATTAAAGGAATTTATGGGGATTTAAAGGAGCCTAAAGGTAAAGATGCGGATAATCGACAAATTCCTGTAAAATCCTTTAAGTTCCTTTATTCCCCTGTAGACGATTTGAAAGGAGAAGACCTGACTTACGAAGTATTTATAGAGCTTATTAATAAAACTGACTGGAATATTAGAAAGCTTGTGGAATCTCTAGAGAAAAAACTAAATCAAGATCAAAAGTTTTATCAAGTTGAGAAAATGCGGGTTTATGAGAAATTCAAAAAGTAGTTCCACTAGATTCCCCTAATTTCCTCTAAAGATAACTATCGGGTGGGTGGAATGGACTACTAGTTTTTTCTCTTCAAAAAATTAAAAAGCGATGTTATATCTTTGTAAGCCCAATCTCTAAACTCACTTTCGTTTACTTTTCTTCCTGTGCCAGCTCTTAACATCGCGGATGTGCCCTGTCCCCAAATATACCAAGCGGGGATCGCGACTCCCAAAATAAGATGTTCAATGGCTTCTCCGGCATTTTTTGCTTCCCATCCATTCGCCAAAATTCTGACACTTTCAAAGATCATAAACATTCCAAAAGCCCTCCAGACATGTCTTTCAAGTGTTATTTCTTCTTTTGGCCCTGCCTCTTTCATATTAGCTTTATACTACGTGAGTAGTTATTATTCAATATATGTGGCGAGAAGCGGAAAAATTTCTTCTTAAAGATAAACATATTGCTCCTTTGGTCAAAAAGTGGGGACACTGCACGATTAAGCCCAGACTTCATGCAGACTATTTTCAGGGGCTCGTGGGGGACATTATCGGTCAACAGCTTTCGGGAAGAGTTGCGGATGTGATTGAAGGACGGTTGAAAGCTAAAATCAAGGGAACGTTAACCCCGGAAAAGATTCTAAAGCTTGATGAAAATGAACTCCGAAATTGCGGCATGGCTTGGAGCAAAGTACGCGCAATCAAAGACTTGTCTTTGAGAATTATGAATAATGAATTACGAATTACGGATCTGGATACGCTAAGTGATGAAGAAGTTAGAAAACAACTGATTCAGGTTAAGGGAATTGGGCCCTGGACCGCGGACATGTTTTTGATGTTCAAGCTGGGCCGACCTGATATTTTTCCCGTTGAAGACTTGGGAATTAAAAACGGGTTTGAAAAGGTTACCGGCAAGAAGTTTGATAAAATTAAGTCGACAAAGTTTGCCGAAAAATATTGGAAACCCCATCGAACGGTTGCATCGTGGTATTTATGGAGATCACTCGAGAACAGATAACTTCATGCCTGCCCCGCGAAGCTTTAGCGAAGTGAGGGTATCTCTGGAGGTCATTAGAAAACAGATGATTATCTGGATAAAACCGAAAGCGGGTTAAGCGGGAAGCCGTTTTGGCGGATCTCCAAATGCAAATGTGAGCCGGTGGAACGGCCCGTTGTGCCAACTTGTCCAATCTCGGTATTGGTTGTTGTCATGTCTCCGACTTTTACTTCAATTTTTGATAAATGGGCGTAACGGGATGTTAAACCGTTACCGTGATCGATAAGAATGGTATTTCCGTAACCGTCTCTGGTGTAGTCGGCCTCAACCACTTTTCCGGCTTTAATGGCCTTGATCGAATCCCCGGTTTCTGCCTCGAAATCAATACCCCGATGAAAAAAACTAAAATCTTGATTAATCCTAATGGCCTTAAGGGGATATTGAACAGATATTTGTGTAATAAATGTATTTCGGGTTTGAATCACGGACTCGTCGGGTTGGACATTCACATTTGCAGCTTGAACGTTGCTTTGAGCGGTTGGTAAAAATGAACCTGCTATAACTAACGCGCTCAAGTTTGCAGCGAAAAATTTCTTAGCACTTTTGTGGCTGGAAATATGTCTGACTATTTTTCCAAGCAGGGTTCCGCTTCTGTATTTCCTTCTTATTACAGAAGCCGTAGGCACAAAAGACTCATCCAAAAGAGGTTTTCGCCTCTTGATCAGCTTTAAATGAAGCTGAAGGCGATACTTGGGTAATTCAAGGCTAAATTTTTTCATAGATAGGTAGGCACAAAAAACCCCGCGATTGCGGGGTAAGTCGCTATTCTACTCCATGAAATACTCAAAAGTCAAATCTTGGAGGCCAGAGCGGGAATCGTGTGCAAAACGCGAAGTACACATAAGAGCACTTCGATGACTGATACGGACACGAGTCTGCGAGAGGCCGGAGCGGGAATCGAACCCGCGCGATAGAAGTTTTGCAGACTCCCGCGTTTCCACTTCGCCATCCGGCCAGATGTTTGCATTTTACCATATAAAAATATGTTACACTCGAGGCTGATCAAATGAAAACGTTGAAAGTGGTGGTAGTAATTATTGTTACTTTAGCAATACTCTCCGGTACGGGACTTTTTCTTGCGGATTATTTTAAACCTAAGCCGGCAGGAATAAGGATTGATACAACTCCCACCTCAAGCGTCTACGTCGATAGTCAACTGCTGGGAAGAACTCCACTTCGAAAAACTTTAAAGGCGGGGAACATCAATCTTAGACTTATTCCTGACGGTTCCGCTTCCGGCATGCTTCCTTACGAGACAAAGATTACACTTGAGGGCGGCATTGAGACGGTTATTCGGAGAGAATTCGGGGACTCTGAGGATTTTTCCTCGGGGGATGTTATTTCTTTTCGGAAAAACGCAGAAAAAACAGCAAGCCTTATTGTTATTTCCATGCCGGATAATGCACAGGTTTCATTGAATGGAGTTGCGCGCGGATTTTCGCCGTATAAAAATTCGACAATCTCCCCGGCCGAACATCAAGTAACGGTAAAAGCTCCCGGATATCAGGATAGAACGATGTCTGTTAGTACACTTAATGGATATCAATTGAGTGTTTTTACAAAATTAGCCAAAACCGGGCAAGAAAGCGGTTCAGACTCTCCCTTGCCAATACCAACTTCCACCCCGGCCCCCCAGACTTATGTGGTGATATCAAAAACACCTACCGGGTATTTGAGGATAAGAACACTTCCTGGGACTCTTGGGGAGGAAATTGCACAAGCGAAACCCGGTGAAAAATATTTATATCTTGAAACGGACAGCGCCACAAACTGGTATAAAATTCAGTATGAAGTTTCTCAACCGGGGCTTCCCAACGGAATTACCGGCTGGGTTTCCAATCAATATACCCAAATTTCTACCGTTAGCGGAACACTTCAATAATAATTGCAGTCTCTTTTTTTTAATCTTGACTTTTGCGAATAAACGTATAGACTATGGGTCTGCACATTTACATTAGTGCAAATCCAATTTAGGAGGTGTGTGATGAACTCACATGCTACTGGTCGTGGCTCGGGACAGCCGACCCCTGCCCAGCTTAAGGAATTGTTTGCCCAGATCGAGTCTGGTCGGGTAAACAAAGGTCGTTTGCAGGAATTCCTGCGGGGTTCAACTCAGGCTGTTACGCTCGAAGTTGCGCGGGAAATTGTGGGGAAAAAGAACTTCTTTGGTCCTAAGGAGTGGACTAAGTTCTTCGGCAAGAAATTCCAGCTTGCCAATATCCCCGAAATTCCCCGGAGTAAGAACGAGCTTGAGAACCCTGAAATTAATCAGGAACACTTTCTCTTTCTCCGACCGGACCGCCTGGACGGTAAACCCCTGAATCTGCAGGCCTGGCACGAGATTTACCCTGGTGGAAAACACCCCAAGTTTTACTTGGGCCAGTATCTCAGCCACAAATTTGCGCAGGGCGTCTGTGAGCCTCGATGGCACCTGATGCCTGTTGGCATTGTGAAAGGATCAACCGGTCTTATCTACGATCGTCAGGTTGCAATGCAATGCTTCATTGATGAATACGAGGTTCCAACCACATCTGCTCGTGTTACCGCAAATATCCTCTACTACTTGCTTAACAAGAAGTATCTGGACACAGATTACTGGGCTCGTACCTGTGATTTGAGCGATAGCGGTAACCCTGTCATCGTTCAGGGTGACTCTGACGATGGGCTCGTTGTCCGCCACTGGTACGATGACGCTTACGACCGCATTGGTGTGTCCGCCTCTCGGAACTTACTTTAGGCTTTTTATCCATCCACCCAACATTCTTCCTATTTCATCAAGTTTTTCTTGAAGCATAATATATTTATTGTTGTCAATTGCCTTTACATCTTTTGAAAGCCTTATAAACACCCTTAACATGTTTAGTTTTTTACTTGCTTCTTCCAAGATGTCAGACTTTTCATTTTTAGAAAAACCTATTGCTATGAGAATTTTTTCCAAAACATCCAAAGTTGTATTTTCGACCTTTTGCCAAATGGTATAACGGTCATTTTTAGGAATAGTACTTCTGAGACAATATATCTCCTTGTAAATTTCGTATGTTTGATTGAAAATCGGCGTGTCAAAAGATTCATTCATATTATGAAAATTTATACAAACGTTTTTGAAAAAATAGTTTCTCCGGAGAATCTATTTAATTCCTGGACAAACTTCAAGCATGATAAACGAAAGAGACCAGATGTACAAGAGTTTGAAATTAGCCTTGAACAAAACATTTTCGAGCTTCACAGAGAACTAAAAGCGGGAATTTACAGACACGGACTTTATAAACCCTTTTACATTCATGACCCAAAACAAAGGTTAATACATAAAGCGACAGTCAGGGATAGGGTTGTACATCATGCTATTTACTCTGTTCTAAATCTGATTTTTGAACCGACCTTTATTGCAAACTCGTTCTCCTGCCGAATTGGAAAAGGAACACATAAGGGGGTGGAGGCCTTAAAGAAGATACTAAGGAAAGCAAGTAGAAACAATACTGGAAATTGTTTTGCCTTGAAATGTGATATCAAAAAGTTTTTCGACAGCATTGACCACCCGATTTTATTAGACGTTTTAGCCAAAAGAATTAAAGATGAAAGAGCAATGTCGCTTCTGACTGAAATAGTTGGAAGTTTTTCAAGCGGGTTGCCAATTGGCAATTTAACTTCCCAGCTTTTTGCAAACATATATTTGAGTGGATTTGATCAATTTATGAAACAAGAATTAAGAGTTAAGTACTATGTTCGTTACACAGATGATTTTGTTGTTGTGAGTCGGGATAGAGACTATTTAGAGCATTTGCTGAAACCAGTAAGTAAATTCTTGAATGATAAACTAAGATTGTCACTGCATCCGCAAAAAGTCTTACTAAGAAAATATGGGCAGGGAATCGATTTTTTGGGATATGTTGTTCTTCCAAATCATATAGTGCTAAGAACGAAAACCAAGAGAAGAATTTTTAGAAAACTACAAAAACACCTTGCAGATTATAAAGAAGGCACTTTGTCAGAGGAGATCCTAAATCAAAGCACGGCCTCTTATCTTGGGGTTTTATCTCACTCTAATAGTTTTAAATTATCAAACCGCCTAAATAATTTAATGATATCTAAATAGATCCGGTCATGGAGACGCCGGAGTAAAGTACCCAGAAGACTACAGCCACCCAAAGAGCAACTGTAACAATCAACGAAGGGTCAGTAAGAAGCAGTTTCTCCGGTGCCTCACTTTTTCCCTCAAAAATTAAAGATTCATATCGCATGATCCCAAATATTGTAATGGGTATGGTTAACATTAAAAGTTTATCAACGGTTGTGGTTTTACTTAGCTCCGCCAGTACTAGCCAAAAAGGAAGTGTGGCTTTAGGACTTTCAAAAAAAGTGAAAAGCGCCCAGCTCATCCAAGAAGCGCTACCAAACATTGTTACGAATGAGCTTAAAAGTTCTCTTTTGTAGTTACCCAGGCTTTTTCTGGTCACCCCGTTCACATTTACCGCCAAATTCAGTTCGGCTCTTCTTTTTCCTGATGCCAAAAACAGAGCTACGGAAATTACACAAAGTAAAAACCAAACAGAGAGGTGGGCATTAATAACAAAAGCGCCGGCATAAACTCTCATGATGAACCCGGTTGCGATGATTATAATGTCCAATATTGCGATGTTTTTAAGCCCCAGGCTATAGAAAAGTTGGAGAACAAGGTACGAGATTACCAGTAGGAAGAAAAGAGGGTTAAGTGGAGTGCTAATAAATAAAGCGGCCCCAGCTAAAACAACGGCCTCCGAAAACGCCAGGGAGATCGGTAGCGATCCGGAAGCAATCGGCCTGCCACTTTTAATTGGGTGGAGCCTGTCGCTTTTTATATCCAGGATGTCATTTATAATGTAAGTTGCCGAGGTTGCTAAGCTGAAGGCCAGAAACCCCCACAAAACTTTTATAAGTTGGCCTCTGTCGTCCAGCATTCCCGTCAAAAAAATGGCCGCGAAGAGGGAGAAATTTTTTACCCAATGGATGGGCCTTGCGGCGGTAAACGCAGCGAGAATCAAAGATGGTTTTTCTTTTTGGGTCGGTAGGTTAGCCACAAAATTAGTCCTCCTAAAAACACAGTTACTCCTACCATTGTATATATCTTTGAAGCAGTATTCAAATTAAGTGCCAAGATCCCTAAGATCCCGGTGACAATCCAATAAAACATTGCCACCCGACTTTTGGATAAACCCATATCCAAAAGTCTGTGGTGTAAATGTCCCGTATCTCCCCATACAGGAGATCTTCCAGAAGCTATTCTGCGGACAATTGTATAACCCGTATCGATTAAGGGAACACCGAGAACTACCAGTAAGACTCCAACCTTGGTTGTTGAGAGAATGGAAAGCACACCCAAAAGATATCCGGCCAGGGTGCTTCCACCATAGCCCGGCATTATTTTTTGGGGGAAAATATGCCACGGAAGAAATCCCAGATAGGCTCCAGCCGTTATTGCGGCCAGAATAATAACCGGCCATTGAGTAATATCGGCAGAAAATTTTAAAGAAAGGACGACAATTGTCAGGGCGCTTAGAACCACAACTCCGCTAAGCTGCCCGTCCACCCCCTTAGCTCCCATATTTAGTACATTCATCAAAAAGGTTATCCAAAAAAGGGCAAAAAGATCGGATAATAACCAAATAGTATGTGTGTTACCAAGCAGGGAAAAGATTATTTGAGGGTGACTTAAATCAATGATTCCTCCAAATGGGTTATTGGCAAAAGCTATGCCAATTCCCGCGGCAATTGGTGCTGCTACCGCCAGAAATCCCAAAAAGAGTCTCAAATATGGGTTTAAGCCATACTTATCGTCTAAAAACCCCATAACTGTGATTACGCTTGCACCGATTAGAATTCCGATTAAGTGTTTATCAAACGGAAGAAAAACCAACACGGCGACCGTCAAGGCGGCAAAAATTGGGATACCTCCACCCCTTGGCGTTGGATGAGTGTGAATTACTTTTGGATGAGCACTGAGACTTGGATCATCAATTATTTTCAGTCTTTTTGCAAAGCGAATAACCACGGCAGTCATTCCAAATGAAACTACGATGGAGACCAACAATGGAAGGATAAAAAGATTTAGTAAGTTTTCCATGTTGTTACCAAAATCCAACCAGCAAAACTATTTTTATAATTGTGATTGTTGTAAGAACTGATACAAAAAGCGAGGCAACCGAAAAAATCTTTTTTATAAATTCATCCCTGATATAAGATGCCAAAACAATATTTATTATGGTAATTATGGCAGCAGTAATTGGGGCAATGAGCAGTCCATAAGCTGAAACCAATTGTCCGACACCAACAGGCCTGCCATATAAAAAGGGGACCACCGGTGGGAGATTGCCTTTAACCAATAAAACAGTTAATGCGACAGCAAAATCTAAAGCAAGGGCGGAATAAACATAATTCCTAAGTGGTAGTTTTTTTAACATAAATATCGGCATCCTCGACTTGTTGTATTAATATGTATTTTTCTTTGATAAGTTCATTTAGTTCGAGGTACTGATATTTGGTAGTTAAGATTATAAATTTTGGAGGGTTGGCTTCAATTTGTTTTGCCACCTCACTCTTGCCGGAAAAATCGTTTATGTGATAATCTACAACATATTTAATTGGAGGCAATCTTCGACTCAAGGCATAAACTGCTGCAGAATCCGTGTCCCACATAAACACTCTATCGCTTGCAAAGCTAGAGCTTACAAGAAAGTTAGCAATTTCATAATTTCTGTTTACCGTTGATGCAAAGCTTGAAAAATAGGTAAGTTTGTTGATTTTTCCGGTTGCAAAATTGATAAAACGCAGGTAGTAGGCATACGAAGAATAGTTGTAATATTTGTAATAGACAGGAACAAAGAAGACTAAGGCGAGAGGAAGTACTACCAATGCCTGCTCGAAACTTTTTTCAGTGAAAAACATGGCCATGAAGAAAGAAATGGGCACGGCGGCCTGTATTAAGTAGTGGGGATAGGGGCGCTCCGAAAGGGTTACTGCAAAAAGAGCAAAAAGTGTCCAAAGAGAAAAAAGAACAAAGTTTTTGGATAGTTTCTTTCTGAAAAACCAGAGAATGGCCGATCCGATAAAAACCACAAATGCGCGGGTAAAAAGCGGGGCGTTTCTTATAATGAAAGGTTTTTGAATGTCTCCCGGCCTGAAACTACTAAGATATCCAACGTTTTGCAAGAAAGCAGCCTTAACATACTCGGGAAGCGCTCCCCTGAAAAAGTACCAAACAAACGTTAAAAGTATCGGGAAAATAAACCCGGACAGAAGAAGTAAAGTATCTTTAAACACTTTTTTCCAATTGGTTAACCCCTCGGTTACTAACCAGTAAAAAACAATTATCGGCACATCGAAAAGTGCCGGTGTTTTAAATAACGCCGCAATACCAAAAAGGAATCCGGCAAGGAATATTTTTTTAGAGGTTAATTTTTCATCAAGAAGCAGCAGGAACGCAATGATGCTTGGTCCAATCATAAAGAGTTCGGCGTTAACGGTGTTACCTTCCAAAAGCGGCAGGGTTGTTAGGAGTGCAAAGATAATTGTTGCGACCTTGACTGTTTTTTCCGATTTGAATAGGAGTTTGGCGAGTTTAAAAAAGAAAGTCACTGTTAACAAACTCCAAAACGTCAGGATAACCTTAAACCAAAACAAGTTTCCGGCCGCGGCCGCCATCAGATAAAGAAGCGGGGGTTTATTGTCGTGAATGTCTTTATAAAGAGTTAAACCTTGCCCAACTCCCTGGCCCAAAGTTAAATAAATCATTTCATCTCCGTAATAATAAGGCTCAAAGAAAGAAGGAATTCTGAGAATAAAGACCAAGGCCAAAACTCCAACTACCCAGGCAGGGAGGTGAATTTTGTGAATCCAAGACTTTTTAGGCATGATTTAGTGTATCATAAATTGTAGATAGTTATGGAAAATTCTAGGTCCTTTAAAACCATTGCAAAGAATACATTTTGGTGTATTCGATTAATTTTTAAATTCAACTCTTTAATATTTGTTTTGATTGCAGTTTTACAACTTCTGGCGGCTACGATGCCGTTTGGTCGTGGAAAATTCTTTTCTCTCCTCATTGATTCTCTAATTTCGCCGTCATCAGGGCGAGGTTGGAGTTTTTATCTTGCTTTGTATATTTTGTTTCTTGTTTTGACGTCAATATTTACATTTTTACAGAGTCAGCTAAGCCGAATAATGGATACAAAGCTCCAAGGACAACTCAGAAGTCTTTTTATTGGAAAAGTATCCCAGTTGGATTACAAACATTTAGAAGATAAGGAGACCAGCGGTCTCATATCAAAGGTGGATGAAGAATTCGGATGGAGAATCAGGCAATCGGTCCAGGACATAAGTAATATTTTTGCCAACATAATAAGCCTTCTTGCGGTGACTTTTATAATTTTACCCAAATATCCCGTTATCTGGGTTTTAATCTTTACGGCTCAGGTTCCCCAGTATTTTATTGAAAAGTATTGGGCACAAAAAGACTGGCAGCTTCATGAACAGAACGCCGAAAGAAACAAACTAATGTGGGATCTTAATTATCAATTAAGGCAAAAAAATTATATTGCAGAACTTAAGGTGAACAATGCGATAGATTTCCTTTTCAAAAAATACACAGACGTTTGGAAAATCTTTACCGGACAGCGTGTGGGTTTGAGGCAAAAGCAAATGCCAAGCGAAATAATAATGATAATTTTCTCCGGCATTGTCTATTCTATTTGCCTCTTAATATTGGTTAACGACGTAAGAATCGGCCTCATTACAATTGGACTTTTTACATTTTATTTTCAATCGATTGCCCAGACGTCAGACTACTTTAGGGGTTTGGTGTTTAGCTTTGTAGCGGTTACCGAAAACAGTTATCACATAGGAAATTTTAAGAAAGTTTTAGATTTACAAAACACAATCGTTGGAGGAAAAACTCCGCTTGATCTGTTCGAACCGCCCAAAATTGAATTCAAGAATGTGTGTTTTAAATACCCCAACAGTAAGAATTACGTTTACAAAAACCTAAATTTAACAATTAATCCCAGCGAAGAGATTGCACTTGTTGGAGCAAACGGAGCAGGTAAGAGCACGCTTATTAAACTTCTATGCAATTTTTATGAACCGTCCTCCGGAGAGATATTAATCAACGGAACAAATCTTAAAAACATATTCCTTACCGATTGGTACAAACAGCTTTCATATTTAGCACAGGAGTTTAATAGTTACTCAAATCTCAACCTGAGAGAAAACGTTATTTTGGGCAACCCGGCAATTATCAGCGATGATAGAGTTTACAAATCGCTTGCAAAATCCGACGCATCGTTTATTAAAAAATATCCAAAGGGTTTGGAAACCCAGATGAGCCACCGATATGGAGGGGAAGAGCCCTCCTGGGGGCAGTTGCAAAAAATTGCAATAGCCAGGATCTTCTACCGTAATAGCCCTGTTGTGATAATGGATGAGCCGACAGCATCAATAGATGCTGTATCGGAATATAAAATATTTACGCAGCTTTATAGGGAAATAAAAGACAAAACACTTATAATTGTGTCCCACAGATTTTCGACTGTCAGAAATGCCAAAAGAATAATTGTTATAGATAAAGGTGAAATAGTTGAGCAGGGGACACACGAAGATCTATTGAAAAGTAAGGGGCTTTACGCCAAATCCTTCAATCTCCAAGCCAAAGGCTACAATTAGCTACACCTTTTCAGTAACCCGATACTCAATCTCGCAGTTCACGGCTTTTGAAAAATGTCTATTTTGAGAAACTAAGTGAACTAAGAGATATAGTACAGAGTGATAACTCTACACTTTTTCAGTCACTCTGTACTCTATGTATTTTCCGAGCATGAGGCGCGTGTGAGCATCAAGGCCGGGCAAGGCGCCAAAGATAAGGCCTGCTACCGGCATAAGTACAAACTCAAACGGGACAAGAAGCGCTCTCCAGAAAGGGAATTCTTTGGGCCGTGTCGGTTTATGTTTACTATCAACAACAAGCATTACTATTAAGAAAATAAGAGAAATTGTCAGAACAAACGAAGAAAGTCTGGGAACAGAATAACCAAGAGCTGTTCTTCCAAATGCAGGATTAAGCAAAGTCGGAATTGTGAGTCCAAGGGTGATGATAAACCAGTTAACGGGCCAAAGGAAATGGGCCCAAATCACATGTAAAAGTCTCATTGTTTTATCCCAAAAAGGAACATCAGGTGTTAATAAATAATTTTTGATAATCCAGGGATCATCACTTACTCCCCATGCCCACCTTTGAATCTGTTGATATTGACTGTTAATTGTTTTCCAAAAAGTGGTAGATTGAACAGCATCCGCAAGAAGCGGAAGGTAAATTGGTTCAACCTCAACTTCACCTCCACACTTATAATATGCTTTAAAAAATATTCCCCAATCTTCCGGTATTTTATCCGCATCCCAATAATCAACTTCATGTAGGAGTTTGAATGAGAGTGAATAATGACCGGGGCCAATGATAAGCCTGTCTTTTCTGGAAAGTTGAGACAAATTCCATACAGACATTAAACTATTTAACACTCTTACTATTGCCGGAACGTGCCATATATTATTGTAGAAAAGTATGGCTGGTTGCCAAAAATATCTGTATCTTTTGGGATTGTCCAGGAATTTGTAGGTTAGCGAGGAGAAATATTTAGGATAAAACGTATGATCGGCATCACTACTGGTTACCGTGACATAATTAATATCAATTTTCCTCCCGTCAATATAGTTTTTCTTTATCCAAATTGCAGCATACCTTTCGTTTGAAGCTTTTCCTACAACCTCTCCTGAAGTTAATTTGTGTACAGAAATAAACAGATTTTTAAAAACATTTTTGTATTTATCCTTTAATATTTTAGATTTAATGTTTCTATCCTCTTCCGATTCTTTTTCCTCCATAGCTAAGATGATGGTAATTTGTTTTGTTGGAAAATCTTGTCGTGCCAGTGAATCAAAAGTCCTCTCTAATATATGGATTGGTTCTTTATAGGTTGGAACTATTATTACATGCTCAACTTTTTGCCAGTCAGGGAAGTCTTTGACGTCCCCCATCCAGTCGTAGATTTTAGCCGCTTGGATTCGGGTATGCGAAACAACAGAACTAATCGCTATTTGAAAAGACTGGAAAAACCAATAAATATTGAAAAACAAAACAAAATAGGCTACAGATACCGGAAAGACAAAAATTCCCCAGTAGGGGAGGAGAATTAGGTTCCAGGATACAAACCCGGGTAAAATTTCCAACGCCCTTAAGATGCCCTTCTCGTGTTTGGTTATAAGCTTCCGCAAGCTAAAGCTTGTGGGTCTTGTCATTTCATCACTTCGTTCTGAAAAGTTAAAATTTCTCATGTTTGTTATATTTTACTCCAAGTGGGCATTATCTAGCGAAGCTGTTAGCGTAAACGGGGAAATAACGGGGCTTCTGCTTTAATTTTCGGTCCTTTAAATTGTTTCTCAATTTTATTGGCGGTTTCCGGGAGAAATGGTAAAAGATTAAAGGAAAGCATTCTAATCTTCTTGACGGTTCTCTCCAAAAATTCTTTAAGTTCGACCTCTTTCAATTTCCAGGGTTCAACCTTATTAATTTCTTGATCAAGTGCAGAAATGTATTTTTCAAAAATTGTTTTTATTGCCTCATCGAATCTAAATTTTTCGATAAACCCGGCAACTTGTTTATCAATACTTACATGATATATATCATGTAAGTGAAACTCAGACTTTTCGCAAAGTTTGGCAATACGAGACACTAGGTTTCCTAAACCGTTTGCAAGCTCTCCGTTATATGTTTTTTTAAACTTCTCTATTGAAAAATCTGAATCGTCGTATGGATTAACTTTTGCTAAAAGGTAATAACGGAGGGCGTCTGTTCCATATTTCTTGGCAAATTCAATTGGATTTATGGTATTACCCAAGCTTTTACTTATTTTTTGGCCATTAAGAGTAAGAAAGCCATGAATAAAAATTTGTTTAGATGTGGGGAGTCCTGCAGACATTAACATCGCTTGCCAAATTGCAGACTGTTGTCGCAAATTATCTTTTCCTGCGACCTGAACCCCCGGCCAAAAATCTTTAAAATTCTTATCATCTTCTGGCCAGCCGAGCGTAGAAATGTAGTTTATAAGAGCGTCAAACCAAACAAACATTACTTGGCTAACGTCGTTTGGAACGGGAATTCCCCACGGCATCTTACTTTTAAGGCGAGAAACGCTAAAATCTTGAAGCCCACTCTCTACAAAAGATTTTATCTCATTAAATTTACCTTCTGGAATCACAAAGTCGGGATTTTTCTTATAAAACTCAAGAAGCGGTTTTTGATATTTGGAAAATTTAAAGAAATAGTTTTCTTCCTCTATTGTTTCAACGGAAAGCTTGGGATGGAGGAGGCATTTTCCGTCTTCTAGTTCCGAATCCGTTTTTTCCAATTCACAACCCACGCAATATTTGGTTTTATAGAGCTTTTTATAAATATCACCGTTTTTGAGGCATAACCTCCAAAATTCTTGCGCGGCTTTTTCGTGCACAAGGTCAGTTGTTCTAATAAAGTTTGTATAGCTCAGGTTTAATGCTTTCTTTAACTTATTGAATTTGGCGGCATACTCATCACAATATTCCTGCGGATCTTTTCTCTCCTCGAGGGCCCGTTTGTAGATTTTTTGGCCATGCTCGTCCGTTCCGAAATTGAAGATGACGTCTTCTTTAAGGATTTCTTTGTGAAACCGAGCAATAACGTCAGCCTGGATAATTTCCAGGGCAAAACCCACATGCGGGTCTGAGTTCACGTAGGGCAGAGTTGTAGTAATGTAGAATTTTTTGTTCATATGCGTATTATAGCCTGAAGTTGTCTAAGTAACCAATTAACTAAGTAACTATTTAACTACCTTTTTGATTCTCTCCGCCCAAACATTTGCCCATTCTTCGGCCTCGATTTTTTTGAGAGCGAGCTTGACCCCTTCTTTATTCAATGATTTTTGACCCTCGGAGATTTCTTTCGGGGTAGCCAGCAGATTCCTTTTAATGTTTTCTTTGTCCCTACCTTTCTTAAGCCAATAAGCAATAGAAATTCTTTTAACATATTTTTCGAGTTCTTTGCTATCGAAAAAATCAATCAGGAAAGTTTCAATTTCCCTCGGACCTTTTAGGTCATCAATCATCTGAGAGAAAGTTCGAAGTAGCTGGCGTTTTAGGGAAGAATTCATGTACGCGCCCAATATATCTCGATACAGACCGCTATTGCAACTATCAAAAGAAGATTAAGGATATTGCCAACGCCGAGATAAGCAAGAATAAAAAAAAATGCAATAGCAACCGATCCGACTAAACCTCTCCGCCCATCTGCAAAAACCAGAGAAAATGTAAACAAAAGACAAGAAAAGATCAAGACAAAAAAGAGAGGAACTGCAGCAAAGGTATCAGGGTCGATAAAATAAATTAAACCGCCTAGAAACAGCCAGAGAAAGATTGTGATCAAAAGAGTGGGGAGGAAGTTTTTTCTTTTTAGAACTTGCTGTTTTCTCAATTCTCTTTTCATACTCTATGACGCCTCCGTCGACATATCCGCGTTCAATTCATCCCAGAGCTAGCTCTGGTGTTCTTGAATGCTGATATAATAGGACGATGGATCCGACGATTGTCTTAATTATAGTATTAGCGGCTCTGGTTTTGCTTGTCATTTTTCTTAACAAAAAATTATCCGATTTGAAAGAATCCCAAAAGCCTTCCGATGAGCTTTTGGAAATAATTAAGACCCTCCAAAGCGGGTCGCGGGAGGACAGGCGGGACCTTTTAACCTCATTGCAAAAAAATACACAAGCTGTTAATGAGCGTTTGGATAACGCCGCGCGTGTAATTTCTCAGGTTCAGCGTAACTTGGGAGAAATGAGTGAAATTGGTAAGGGAATAAGAACGCTTCAGGATTTTTTGCAGTCGCCAAAGCTTCGGGGAGGATTGGGAGAAGAAGTCCTAAAAGAAATGATAGGTCAAACTTTTCCCAAAAATGCTTTTCATTTGCAATATCCGTTCAAAAGTGGAGTTAAGGTAGACGCGGTTCTCAAAACCGACGCGGGCCTTCTTTGCATTGACTCAAAATTCCCAATGGAAAACTTTAACTTGATGATAAAAGGGGAAACAGAAGCTCAAAGGGCGACGGGAAAGAAACAATTAACCCAAGATGTTAAAAAACACATAGACGACATAAGTCGAAAGTATATACTTCCGGAAGAGGGGACAATGGATTTTGCCTTGATGTATATTCCAAGTGAGGCGGTTTATTATGAAGTAGTTAATATTCCGGAACTTTCAACTCTGGCAAGACGTATGAGAGTTTATCCGGTTTCTCCAAATACCCTGTACGCGCATTTACAGGTTCTCCTCCTGTCTTTTGAAGGTAAAGACTTGGAATTAAAATCAAAAGAAGTTTTTAGGATTTTGCGGGCCATCCAAAAAGATTATGGTAAAGTGGAGGAAAACTTGAGCACTTTGCAGAAACACTTAAACAATGCTTACAACATGATGAGCAATGTATTTACAAGTTTTACCCAATTGGGGCAAAAAATCAGCTCAACCCAAAAAATAAGTGGGGGAGTGAAAAAGGAATTAGAATGAGCCATGGACGAATTAATTCTTGTTTATACAACTTGGGAGTCGGAGGAACACGCCAAAAAAGCAGGTAAATATTTATCCGGAAATGATTCCGATATTCTGGTGGCCACCTAAAGAAAATAAATTGGATGGATCAAAAGAGGTTGTAATGATAGTCAAAACTTTAAAAAGAAAGTATGAGGAATTAGAAAAAGAAATTTATAAAATTCACACTTACGACACACCTTGTATTATTGCCATTCCAACTTATAAAGTTAATAAAGATTATTATGATTGGATAAAGGGGGAGATAGAAATGGGAGAGGGTAAAAAATAGCTTTCTTCGTGTTACAATCTGATCGTGGTAAAAGACGTCTCCAATTTAAAATTAAACAAAGAACAAATCGAGGCGATTAAATTTGGTACTGGGCCGCTACTCATTATCGCTGGTGCCGGAACCGGGAAGACGACGGTTATAACCGAAAGAATTAAATACCTCATCTTCTCAAAGAAGGCAGAGCCCTCGGAGATTTTGGCGCTTACTTTTACGGAAAAAGCCGCGCGCGAAATGGAGGAGAGGGTGGATGTCGCCATGCCATACGGATACACACAAATGTGGATTATGACCTTCCACTCGTTTTGCGACAAGATACTTCGACGCGAGGCTCTTCACATAGGCCTCGACCCCCGGTATAAATTGATGACAGAGGCCGAATCGGTTCAACTTCTTAGAAATAATCTTTTTAAACTGGATCTTAACTATTTCCGTCCACTCGGAAATCCGAATAAGTTTTTAAGTGGAATGCTGCAACATTTTTCGCGTCTCCAAGATGAAGATGTTTCGCCAAAAGACTATTTAAAATGGATTAAAAAAAGTGATTCAGATTTTGAAAAGTGGCAAGAGTTGGCTAAAGCTTATAAAGTCTATGACGAGATAAAAGTCAAAGAAAATGTCATGGACTTTGGCGATATTATTGTCAAAACTCTAAAACTATTTCGTGACAGACCCAATATTTTAAAAGAATATCAAAAACAGTTTAAATATTTACTGGTGGATGAATTTCAAGACACTAATTTTGCTCAGAATGAATTGGTAAAACTTCTGGTTGGGAAAACAGGAAACATTACCGTGGTAGGAGATGACGATCAAAGTATTTACAAGTTTAGAGGGGCCGCGGTAAGTAATATCGTTCAATTCAGAAAAAGCTTTTCCAAAACAAAAATTGTTGTTCTCACAAAAAACTACAGAAGTACGCAAGAAATTCTCGACAGAAGCTATGATTTAATTCAACACAATAATCCGGACAGGTTGGAAGTTGTAGAAAACGTCAACAAAAAGTTGACGGCAGAAAAAATAGACCCCACTTCGCCAAAGGCTTCGCGGGGCGAAGCAATAGAATTTATTCATGCCGATAGGGTCGAGAATGAGGCAGACCTTATTGCCAAGAAAATTTCCGAACTAATTAACCAATCAACTAATCAACCAATTAACTACAAGGATGTAGCTATCCTTGTTAGGGCGAACAATCATTCTGAACCGATCGGGAGGGCGCTGTCCCGTCATGGTATTCCTTATCAGTTTTTGGGTCCTGGGAGGCTTTTTAAACAACCGGAAATAGTGGACCTTATTTCCTATCTTAAAGTTCTTTATAATTTTACCGACTCGGTAGCTTTTTATCGACTTCTTTCAATTGACCATTTTAGAATAACCGGCAGGGAACTCGCGGAACTGGGGAATTATGCAAGAAAGAATAATCTTTCTCTTTTTGAATCAGCCGAGAAAATCGGCGGTGAGAGTATAAAAAATATACTCGAAATCATTAAAAAACACCTTGATTTAGTCAAAAAGAATACTGCAGGACAGCTATTATATTACTTTCTTGAAGAGACTGGCCTTCTTCAAAAACTTTTATCCCCGGAATCCGCAGAGGCAGAAAAGCGTGCCAAAAACATATCTAAGCTTTTTGACAAATTAAAAAGCTACGAGGCAGATCATGAAGATTCAAGTGTCACTGCAGTAGTTGATTGGCTGGACCTTTCAATGGAGCTGGGAGAATCTCCACTTGCAACAAACGAGGACTGGACGGAAATTAACGCCGTGAATATTTTAACCGTGCATTCTGCAAAAGGACTCGAGTTTCCTGTCGTATTCATAGTTAATTTGGTGGGGCAGAGATTTCCGACAAACGAAAGACGTGAACAAATTCCAATCCCCGATGAATTAATCAAGGAAGTTTTGCCGGTGGGGGATTATCATTTGGAAGAAGAACGTAGACTTTTCTATGTTGGCATGACGCGGGCCAAAGAAAGATTGTTTTTAACTGCAGCTGATTATTATGGAGAAGGAAAGAGAGAGAAAAAGTTGTCACCGTTTATTTTTGAAGCGTTAGGAGAAAAATCAGTGGCTAGTGAAAAGTGGCTAGTGGCTAGTGAGCAATTGAGTCTCTTGGATTATAAACCACACGAACCACCAGTCACGAGTCACAAGCCACCTCTTCAAATTGATTACCTTTCCTATTCCCAAATCGAAACATTCCAGACTTGCCCCATGCATTACAAACTAAAATATATTTATAAAGTTCCAACCCCTCCATCGGCATCGCAAAGTTTTGGGACTGCAATGCACGCCACATTTAAAAACTTCTTTGAAGAAGTTGGGAGAAGAACTAAACCATCTGACAAGTTACTTTACAATTTACTTGAAAAGAATTGGATTAAAGAAGGTTATAAAACCAAATCTCATGAATCAGAGTTTTTCAAAAAAGGAAAGCTATATTTATCAGGTTTTTTGAAAAATGGATTTAACCCAAAAATTTTACCCGTAGCTTTGGAGCAACCCTTCACTGTGCCACTAACCACAAATCACCAATCACCAGCCACACAACCCTTAAAGATCGGTGGAAAAATAGATAGAGTGGATGTTTTACCTGACGGAACAATCGAAATTATTGATTACAAAACGGGAGCAAACTTGCCTTTACAGAAGGATGTTGATAAGAATTTACAGCTTTCTTTCTACGCACTTGCTGCAAGTAAAATTCCAACAGAACCATTTGACAAAGTTCCCGAAAAGATTAAGTTATCGTTATATTATTTGGATCAACAGCAAAAACTTTCAACAACTCGAACCGTCAAGGATTTAGAAAAAGCGAGGGAAGAAATTTTTAAGGTGAGAGATGAGATAGAGAAGTCTGATTTTAAATGCAGTGGGCACATGTTTTGCCAAATGGGCTGTGAGTTCTCACTATTTTGTAAATCTGAGGGATAACTAAACTTAGCCTAGATTAGTG
>CAZCNT010000015.1:0-3990 GCA_964500695.1 uncultured Gammaproteobacteria bacterium
CTGTAAAGGTTTGGAGTAGAGCTTACGCCTCCAAGATTGGTTAAAATTAAAAGTTTTGTGGCGTTACTGAAAGGAAATGCGTAGGGAGCCGTATAACTTCCTGAATAAATTATCTGTCGGTTTGTTCCGTCATAGTCCATGGCGATAACTTGCCCCTCCCGTGCAAGAAGGATGTGGTGACCATCTGGCATGAAACGCAAGGCTGGTTGACTGGTTGATTGGTTGATTGGTTGATCAGAGATTAAGAAATTCCGATCCTCTTTGGTATCGTAAATATATGTACGACCCATTTGAATAGCTCTCTCTTGATTTTGTGTCGAAGATCCCGGGAGGGGTTTAATCAAGTTATCCGGTAGGGTGGCGGAGGAACTGGCCGTATAAAGGATCATTTGCTCGTCGGGTGAGAAGGTAAAACTTGATGCTTTTCTTTGCAGAATATCAACCAAATCAGGAGGCAGATTTCTTTCAAGGATGGCATTCCTTGCGTTTTTCTCCTTTTCCCAGTCGGACAAAATAGAGTCTTTTTGTGAAGACATGTTTACTCTTTGGGATTGAGAAATAAATGATCCGGAATCGAGTAAATATATACTATTTGATAGTGTCAGAAGTATCTGTCTGCCGTCAGGAGAAAACTCGTAAGTGGCGTTTGCAAGGTCGCCGTCAGTGATTCTTTTAGGTTCAATGGAAAAACCCAGGGGAAGAGCAAATGTATCCATTACCCAAAAGCCGATCTTGTCTGTCGGCAAATCTTTGTTAAAGGGAATGACGTAGGCAATCTTGGTTCCGTCCATGGAAGCGACTGGATTTTGGGCTCCTGAGAATGTGACGGGAGAGAGTGATGGAACGTTTTTGAATAGGGAAACGTCGGCTTGGGTAACGATTTCCTTTTCAATCACTAGACGTTTGTACCAGGTAAAATAGCCGTCTTTTTTTATTTCTACGTCATAGGTTCCGGGAGAAAGAGATATGGTCGCGTTGGTAGCGGTTTTAAGATCTCCGTTGATGTATACCGAGGCCCCGTCCGGCTCGGATTTAATTACAAGTATGCCATTAGGTTGAAACTTGACTACCCCTTTTGTAATCAGAGTTGTAACATTGAGCCTGTACCCTCTGGCGTAGTAGGAGAAAAACAGGCCCACTATTGCAACCACTATCAGGGTTGATAATAATGCAAAAACACGTATCTTGGTCATGAGGCTATTATAACAGAGAGGAGAATGTCACAACAGAGTTTGCTATAATCCGAAATAAGATGCTTCGTAAAAATATAGCGATTGATTTGGGAACTGCCAATACTCTTGTTTGGGTGGCGGGAGAGGGATTGGCCGTAAACGAGCCTACGGTTGTAGCCATCTCGGCCGAGGACAATAAAGTAGTGGCGGTAGGAGAGGATGCAAAGCGGATGCTCGGTAGAACCCCCGAGGCCCTTATTGCCAGCAGGCCAATGAAAGACGGCGTGATTGCCGATTATCAGGTAACCGAAGCAATGCTTAGGTACTTTATTGGAAAAGTTATTGGCCGCTTCCAACTTTTTA
Organism: uncultured Gammaproteobacteria bacterium; assembly: GCA_964500695.1. Classification (GTDB taxonomy): domain Bacteria; phylum Patescibacteriota; class Microgenomatia; order UBA8517; family UBA8517; genus CAZCNT01. The sequence continues at coordinate 1,536 of CAZCNT010000015.1, forward strand.
AGCCCAATGTGATGGTTTGCGTTCCTGCGGGGTGTACTCAAGTCGAGCGCCGAGCCGCATTGGATGCGACACTTTCTGCGGGAGCTGCTCACGCATACCTGATTGATGAACCGCTTGCTGCGGCAATCGGCGCTCAAATTCCGGTTTCCGCACCTTCAGGGCACATGATAGTCGATATTGGCGGGGGATCAACCGAGGCTGCCGTTATTTCTCTGGGAGGAGTTGTGGTTCACAAATCTGCGCGCGTTGCAGGCAATAAAATTGACGAGGCAATTCAAAATTATCTTAAAAAGAAACACAACTTGATAATAGGAGATACTACCGCTGAAGATATTAAGCTCAAAATCGGTTCGGCCATGCCTCTTGCAAAGGAAGAAAAATTGGAAATATCCGGTCGGGATCTTGTGTTTGGGTTACCTCGGACAATAACAATTACCTCAGGCGAGGTGACGGAAGCCATAAAACCGATTTTATTGCAAATAATTGGTGCGGTAAAGGCAGTTTTGGAGGATACGCCGCCCGAACTGGCGGCAGATATTATCGATAAGGGTATAGTTATGAGTGGGGGTAGCTCCATTTTGAGGAATTTTGATAAACTAATGACAAAAGAGACGGGCGTACCTGCTCACACAGCCGACGAACCGCTTCTTTGTGTTGTCAGGGGCACAGGACTGGTTTTGGAAAACATAGAGTTATGGAAAAGGAGTGTAACTACTAGAGGATGATTAAAAAATTAGAAGAGATTGCATGTTATAGGTATTCAAAATTAATTTACAATTTACAATTTATAATTTATAATTAGTCGCTAATTTCTAGGTGGTATTAAACTTATAGTAGAGCATGCATAATTTAATACGAAATGTTTGTTGATTGAGGATAACTAAATCAAAATAAGGCTTAATAATTGGATAATAAATATACACAATATGATTAAAATATCAAATACCAAATATCAAATATCAAACCCATAGTCTCGTTTGTTTTTTGAGTTTGTGGTTTGTTATTTCCTGAAACCTATAGGGTTTCTGGATGTGCGGTAATAATGAGGCTAATACAGGAAAAGTTTAAAATTATAAGGTAAAAGCTAAAAATTTATAAAAAAAATGCAAAGAAATAATACCTCTTCAGACCGAAGATTCGTACAAATCCTTGGAATTAATGTTATTAGCACTTCCATACCCAAACTGCTAGTGACCACAAGAGATAATATATCCCATAACACTAAGTTTTTTATAGTTACACCTAACCCTGAACTTATTCTAGCCTCAACTAAGAATATTACATTAAGGAAGGCGCTTAATTCCTCAAACTTTCCGGTTCCCGACGGGGTAGGTCTAAATTATGCATCCAAATTTTTATATGGTAAAAATCTTAACATTATTCCGGGGCGTAAACTTTTTGAAAAATTGGTAGAGTTGGCGAATAAAAATGGTTGGAAAGTATTCTTTCTTGGAGGTGAGGGTAAGGAGGCAGCTCTGGCGGCGGAAAAATTGGAATTGAATTATAAAAGGGTCAAAATCGAAACTTTTGCCGGCCCCATATTGAACGAAAAAGCGATTCCTGTAACAGAAGTTAATAGAAAGTTGGAAAAAGATGCGGTTGACTTAATAAATAAATTTAGACCCGATTTGCTTTTTGTTGCCATGAAGAATCCCAAGCAGGAGATTTGGATTCACAAAAACTTGTCGAAACTAAATGTTGGTGGTGCAATGGCTGTGGGAGGCACTTTCCGCTATATTGCAGGCTTAAGCAAGCTTCCACCCCGGTGGATGGAGAAAGCGGGCCTGGAGTGGGTCTGGAGGCTTCTGACCGAGCCTAAACGTTTCAGGAGAATCTTTAACGCCTTCCCAATTTTCCCCTTAAGGGTTTTCTGGTTCAAAATTACGGGACGTTGACCAAAGGCGTGCAAATTCGTGCTTGGCGCGGTAAATTTTACCCTCGACTGCACGCACGGAAATCCCCAGAAGATGTCCAATCTGTTCGTACGAGTAATCTTTCCAATACCTAAACCATAGTAATCTACGTTTTTCGTAGGGGAGGATATTGAGGCAATTATTAACAGTATCTCTTAACTCTTTTAGCGCCAAATTTTCTTCCGGTGATAAGTTTTTTGTATCAATATAAGTCAAACTATCAATTAGTGGAACAATTATCCGTGAATTTTCGTGAATTTGGTCGTGATAATAATCGGCAATTTTATTTAATGCAATTCTGCAGAGCCAGGTAAAGAACGAGCTTTTATGTTTGAAAGTTTTATACCCTTTCCAACCGGCTACGATAGTGTCTTCAAAGACTTCCTCAACGGCTGTTTGGTCACGCCCCAGACGTTTAGCAATGAATTTAAAAAGAGGAGAAGAGAACTTTTTGTATTGAGTGTTGAACCAGCTTGTGGTGAGCGAGTCCGACGAGTCGAACCATGGGTTTTGCATACCAGTTAAAACTTATTATATACTAC